>JAPPII010000015.1 GCA_028820845.1 Candidatus Poribacteria bacterium | reverse complement strand
TTATTTATCAAGGTCCACGGCACTTTTCGTGTGTCCAAAAATACTTATTGCGAAATATAATTATAGCCTAAATCTCAAAAAATGTCAAATAGTTTTTTTAGGACTTACACAATTTTGCCTGTAATGCATGCTGTGAGATGGAAATTCTTGGACAAACATAAGTGTTTGGAATGCACAACCTAACAGGTTATGCTACAAACAAAACGCTTTATGAGGTTAGATATGATGTTGTAGAAAGAGTCGAGATCGGGGATAGTTCCTATAGGTTGGTTTGATCGACGAGGATTTGATTGAAAAGTGAACGAGTTGTCTCTGTCCACTTTCCGTAATCTTGTAAAAAAGCCTCCACTGCAGATTTATCTTCGGTTGTTGTATATCCGAGACGGCGTGCCAATTGCGCCAGCTCTGTGCGATTTCTCGGCAGGTCATCCAATGCCCGATCATGGACGATCCGCAATGCATTCTCAACGCGCCTGAGAAATAGATATGCCTCGGACAGTCCGTCACGTTGTGCTTCCGTCAGGACCCCGATACTATGGAGTCTCTCAATGGCAAGGGGTGTGTTTTGCACGCGAATAGAAGGTGCTTCGCCGCCGTGCACGAGTTGCAGGGTTTGCACGACAAACTCAATATCGACAAGTCCACCGTATCCAGATTTGACGTTCTGGGTTTTGGCACGCCGTCTACGTCGAGTAGAGGTTGTTCGAGTTGCTTGTGCTTCCTTCCGTTGGCGTGTGTGGACAATCTGAGCGATCTCCTCAGACGTTATCGGATCCGCGTAGCAGAAGGTGTGGGCGATTTCTAAAAACCGCTTTCCGAGATGTTCTGTGTCTCCAACAACGACGCGTGCCCGCGTGAGTGCCTGACGTTCCCAAACTTCGGCGGTTTTATCGTAGTAATTCTGATACCCCGCTAACGGTAGCGCGATGGCGCCCCCGTTGCCGTGCGGGCGGAGTCGTAGATCGATTTCATAGATACCCATTCCCTGATTTCCAGCAAGTCGTTTTACTAATTCTAAACCGGCTGCTGCAAAATAGTCGGCATTTGACATACCTTGTGTCGTTTCACCGGCTGCGGAATAGACGTACATAACATCCAGATCCGAACTGAAGTTCAATTCGCGACCTCCAAACTTGCCCATCGCAATAATTGCGAAAGTGACGGGTGTTCCATCGGGTGCAAGCGGTGTGCCGTGTGCCTCGCGCATTTCTCCTTCAATCTCTGGGTAAATCGCTTGCAAGGCGGCTTCCGCTAAATCAGAGAGTTCTTCAGTCGTTGTCGGGAGTGTCGCATTACCGAGGATATTACGTAAGGCGATACGCCAGATCTCATCGTTCTTATACCGCCTCAGCATACTCAACATTCTTCCGCTTGGTGCTTCTGCCACAATCTGCAACGCCTCTTCTTGTTTCTCGGTAAGAGTCTTGGAGCGTTCTACTAATGTGGGGACAGTTAGTAGATCGAAAAGTTCAGGACTCGCGATGAGCATGTCAGCGAGATACAGACTTGTCCCGCAGACACGGGTCAGCACTTCAAGGGTTGACGGTTTTTCAGCGAACATCGTATAGTAGCTGCTCCGCGCACCAACTTTGTCTGTGAATGCTGAAAGATAGCGGAGTGCCATATCCGGGTTCGGGGAATCACGTAAAACGTTTAGGAGCGTTGGTGCGAGTTTAAAGAAGGTGCGTCTGACATTCGGGGAGAATTGGATGCCGTCGCTACCATTCGCGAGCTGCTTTAGGAGACGCTGTGCCTCTCTCGCATTTTCAAAACGGAATGTGCTTAAGAAAGTCTCAAGTTGTTGTGAATCCTCTTCAGAAAGGAGGATTCCGATGTCAAGTCCGTCTGCAGATTCAATTGAAGTCGTTGTAATCTTCCGAAAAATAGCACGTACTTGCTCGGTGTGACGGCGATAGTCTGCACGAAATGTTTCCAAGGCATCAGTTTCTGACGTGTGTGGGTAGCCGACGCGACGGGCGAGCTCGCGCGCTTCGGTCTCTCCCTCGGGGATAGCGTAGCGCTGCTGATCGGCTTCAATTTGGATGCAATTCTCAACAGTGCGTAAAAACCGATAAGCAGCGGCAAGCGCGTCCGCATCTTCTGCGTCAAGGAGGGTGTTCTCCTTCAACGCTGTAATCGCTTCTAACGTGTTGTGTGAACATAACGATTTACGCTTGGCACCGTGGATCATTTGAAGGCATTGAACGGTGAACTCTATATCGCGAATCCCGCCGGGGCCCAGTTTCACATGCCTCTCAAGATTCGCACCTTCATTGACGAGTCGTTCTTCTATTCGCGCTTTTGTGCGTCGGATGTCTGCCTTAATTTCAGTGAGTGTCACACCGTCCAAATAACGCTGATACACAAACGGTTGGATCATGCGGATGAACTCTTCACCAAACGCCATATCTCCAGCGACGGGGCGTGCTTTGATGAGCGCCTGACGCTCCCATAGATCACCCCAGCCCTCGTAATAACTTTCATAACTTTCCATAGAGCGGATAATGACCCCTGCGCTGCTTTCAGGACGCAAACGGATGTCAACTCGAAAGACGTAGCCGTCAGATGTTATCTCGCTCATCGCCTTGATTAAGAATTCGCAGAGACGAGCGAAGTATTCGGTATTCTCGTTTCCCGTATCCGTGCGTGCGTCATCTGAATAGACAAAAATCAAGTCGATGTCGGAACTGAAGTTCAGTTCATAACCGCCTAATTTCCCCATTCCAATGATAGCGAAACGGCAGGGGGCATCGCCTTCTTCATTGAGGGGTGTCCCGTACTTGGGTTTCATCACTTGATCCCGCCCAATTTCATAGCAGTGTTGCAGTGCCGCTTCTGCTAAATTGCTCAACTCCAACGTCGTTGTTTCGACGTCTGCTATTTTGAGAAGATCCCGGAGTCCGATCCGAAGCGTTTCTCGCCGTTTGTAGCGTCGGAGGATGCGGAGTTTCTGCTCGACCGAAGCGAACCGCGAAATTGATTGCGCCAGTTCCTGATACATTATCTCGGAAGTTTTCTGGGTTTGCATTACGTCTGCATCAATGATGTCGTAGAAATATTCAGGCTTGCGAATCAGTGTTTCAGATAGATAGGTGGACGCGCCGAAACTTAAGATGAGGGGTCGTATGAGAAAGGGGTCATCTCGCAGGAGCTGATAGAGCGATCTGCGATAAAACGCTGCTTGCCCAAAACGCGAGAAATGATTTAGCGCGGCTTCAGGGTTTGGGGAGTCTATGGCGGCTTTCAACACGCGGATAACGATGTCTGAAAAGCAGGATTGGATGTCTGGGTCATCGGTGGCGAGTTCTTGTAGACTTCGCAATATAGATTCGGTATCTATGCCGCCGGTTCTATCGGAAGCGTTGGATAGAATCCGATGAATTTCTTCTCTCTGACCTTGTGGAAGTGACAACTCTGTGTAATTCATCATTTCTCCTCTATAAGCAAAGTTACAATTAATGCTATTTTATCACATTTTTTGTCTCCCTTGCAAACCAAATTTCCTGAGGCGGCGTGTGTCAAAATTTGTTAATTGTCAGAATCAGGATTTGCGTCTAATGGATATCCGGATGTCCGAACTTGAATGTAATACAAGGATAGGAGCGATATCTCTATGGCCGTAGGGAATCAACGGTATTCATGCCTTGAATCAACGGTATGAAGCCCGTATGGGCTTCCCCGGGCATGAACCGGGGTTCAGCGGTGTCGTGATTCATAGTATTCATAGTATTCATAGTATTCATAGTAACGTTCTGAAAATTGCGCCTTTAAAATCTCCATAAAGTCAGGTGTGACGTGGGTTTGTCGGGTGTCTATGAAAGTGTTGTTTTTTCCCTGTTACTATGAATCTGCATTTTTCGTTTCTCAGCATTACGCTTGTAACACCACGGGTGGCGTGGGTTTAGACGGGTTTCTCCCTTTAGGGGTTTTAGGAGGGTTACTATGAAAGTGACGTACGTGAATATAGCATTAACTTAACGATATATTTCTTCGTAATTTTCCTTAAAAATGTTACACTGGTGTAACATTTTGTGCACAGTGTGTAAGGTTAGAAAACCCAGTCACCGTAAGGGTTTGTTGACGTTTAATTTTCTTTTGTGAAAAAAATAATTTGGCGAAAAGTGTAACATTTTTTATTTAGCGGTCAGCGGTCAGGGCGTTTCGCTACGCTCCACTCTCAGCCGTCAGCAGTCAGCGGTTGATAGTCAGTAAGCAACTTATGTACTCACTGAAAACGTTTGTGTCGATTTCCACATTAGTGTTTTGGATATTGATACAATACTCCCTCTTTGGAAAGTTTTATGATATATTATACTATATTTGCTAACTGATGTCAAGTTAAAAATTAATTTTTTAGCGAAGGCATTCAATGTGTGCCTACTACTTTTAAGACTATGGTGGCTTAGAATTAATGAAACATTCTCGCTGGCGAGGTTTCCTAACCTCGCCAGATGCACAAACTAACAGTTTATGCTACAAGGAGAACCTTCGTGAATGTCTATTTATTTTTTTAAGTTTACCATAAATGCCCCTGAATCTCGTCCAATTTCTCTTGACCCTCTGCCCAAAACTTGCTATCATACTGACATGCCACAACTGAATCTTAAACCCAATCATAAGGCGATTCGGGACTACTACGCCACGCTGCAGCAATATGACCAGCACAA
Source organism: Candidatus Poribacteria bacterium (assembly GCA_028820845.1). NCBI lineage: Bacteria > Candidatus Poribacteria > Candidatus Poribacteria bacterium. Next base: position 156,919 of record JAPPII010000015.1, on the reverse strand, counting down.
CGTCAGACACGAAGGTGCAGTTAGTAACCCTTTCGCCTTTCTGCTTGATGCTTGCGCGAAACAGGTAGATGCTACTCTCGTTCCCCAATACGCTATGCGTACCCCAAAAGGCAACCGTATTGTCGTTGATGGTGTGATACTTGACACTTACGGGCTCCCCTTCGCCTATTGGGAAGCGAAGGATATGGACGATGATCTCCAGAGAGCCGTCGAGGAAAAACGGAATGCTGGCTATCCGCTTGACAATATCTTCTTCCAAAATCCGCAGCGCGGTATCCTCTATCAAAACGGAGAACGGGTTTTTGATGTGGATATCACCGAGCCGACCCGCCTGATCGCTGCACTTCAACACCTCTTCGCCGCACCGCCTGCTGCGCTTGAAAACTGGCACGCCGCTGTCGCGGAATTCAAGGAGATGGTTCCCACACTGGGGAGACGACTTGCAGAGTTGATAACCGAACAGCACAAGACGAACTCGCGGTTTGTCGCGGCTTTTACGGGCTTTTACGAACAGTGTCGCGCTGCGATCAATCCGAATTAGAGTGGGTCGTGTATCAGTATCGTGTGAAAACAGACAAACGGAGTGGGATTGTGAACGACCCGAACTGTGTAGATCAACCGCGGTATATTGTGGACTTGATTGGACGTGTTATTACTGTCAGTTTGAAGACGGTGGAAATTGTAAGAAAATTACCAGCATTGTAGCGGTTTCTCCTTTTTGTAGCACAATCTTTATGAAGATTAATTTTTTTAATTCGGTAATTTCTAAACGTGCGATAAATCGCACTACTACGAGCGGGCCCGTTTGTAATAGCGAAACCATTCATTGCCTGTTGATTACCCATTTATTTTTTTAGACTTCATTTAGATTGTGTCTTCTAAGGCGCAAACTGAAAATTTACGCTACAAATGTGGGACTCATGTTACAATTTGAGGTAATCTATGAAGACACAAAAGTACATTTACTGGCAAGATGAGGACATGTTTCTTGGCTACCTTGAGGCATACCCCGATTATTGGACGCAGGGCGAAACATTAGCGGAATTAGAGGAAAATCTCCTTGACATTTACATGGAACTTACGAGCGGCACCATTCTTCTCCCTTCCGCACCTCGTACGAAGCATTAATTAAAGAGAATGCCCAAAACCGATCAGGGCTATTTATGGTAGATCTTAGAATTAATTGGACACTCTGCACCGGTGCGGTTAGAAACCGCACCTACCAGGTGAGGGTCAAAGGTCTATTTATTTTTCAGGTTTACCATAAATGACCCTAAGTTAGAGAAAATGCCCCTTGCTATTAACACCGCGCTGTGCTAACATATCGTCAAAGTTTCAAAGGAGATATGTAACTATGTTTAAACTCGGTGTTATCAACGACGAGGTCTCACAGGACTTTGCTACCGTTGTTAATTTTGTAAAAGAATTCAATCTGCACTCCATCGAAATCCGATCGGTCTGGGACAAACTGCCTAACGAGTTGACCGATGCCGACATCGATGAGATGAAACGCTTACTCGACGGCACGGATATAGAAATTATTGGGGTCGCATCCCCGTTTTTTAAATGCGATATAGACAACGCTGCAGAACGAAAAGAACATCTTGAGATACTCAAAGGGTGCATCCGGACAGCAAAGGCGTTTGATACCAACCTCATCCGTACCTTCGTCTTTTGGGACACCGGCGAAACGGAGAAACGGTGGGACGAGATTATCGCCTCTTACGATGAACCGCGCAGAATGATAGATGGCGAAGGCATCGTCCTCGGCATGGAGAACGAATCTACGACTTCACTCCGCACCGCCAAGCTCACAGGGGAATTTATTGAGGAGATTGATTCACCGAATATCCGTGGTATCTGGGATCCTGCCAACGAGGCGCACGCCAAGGGTGGTGAGACTCCGTATCCTGATGCCTACAATCGCATGAAATCGACGATGATCCATGCCCATCTCAAGGATGCGGGTCCGAACCCTGATACGGGCGAAATAGAATCTGTGCCTGTTGGCGACGGTATTATCGACTGGGAAGGGCAACTACAAGCCTTGATTGATGAGGGTTACGAAGGACATCTCTGTCTTGAAACACATTGGCGACCCTCACTGAAAATTGACGAAGCCATTCTGAATCGTCCAGCAGGGCAAGCATTCTCTGAAGCCGGTGAGGAAGCCTCTCGTATCTGTATCCAAAATTTATTGGCGATGATTGAGAACCTAAAACAGTAGGCAGATGCTGATGAAAATCAAAGCGGTTCGCACATCTCTTTATGACATCCCACCTGAAGTTGAACGGGTTGATGCTATCCAGACTTTTGTTTCTATGGAGTTTCCGTTCATTGAGATTGAAGACGCAGATGGCGTTATCGGGACTGGGTTTTCCTATACTATCGGCAAAGGTGGAGCGGCGATCAAACAGATTATGGATGCCTATCTCACACCTATCCTTCTTGAAGAGGATGCCGCCAACATTGATCGGATTTGGAACCGGATGTGGATGGATACGCATTGGGTAGGGAGAGGCGGTATTGTCACTTTAGGCATGGCAGCGGTAGACATTGCCCTCTGGGACCTCATGGCAAAACGCGCGGAACTGCCGCTCTATCAACTCCTCGGGGGCGCGAGAGCGTCTGTTCCTGTTTATAATACAGACGGCGGATGGTTACATCTCTCCGAAGATGAGCTTGTCAGGCAGTCTGTCGAATTTGTTGAGCAGGGCTTCAAGGGAATCAAGATTAAGGTCGGACGCGACAGCCTCCACGAGGACGTCGCACGAATCTTTGCCGTCAGGAAGGCGATCGGTCAAGAACCCTACCTCATGATTGATGCGAATATGAAGTGGAACGCACGGGAAGCGATTCAACTTGCCTGCCGCGTCGAAGAGGCAGGACTCTTCTGGTTTGAGGAGCCGATTGAGGCGGACGATGTGGAGAGCCACGTCACACTCCGCGAGAAAACGACTATCCCAATTGCTATTGGCGAGACGATTTACAATAAATATGTCTTTAAGGAGTACATTGCACAAGGCGCAGCGGACATCCTCCAACCCGATGCCGTCCGCGTTGGTGGTATCTCTGAGTGGATGAAAGTTGCGCATACGGCGGCATGCTTCGGGCTTTCCGTATCGCCACACTTCCTGATGGATTTACACGTGCATCTCTCGGCAGCGGTGCCGCACTCGCTTTTTGTGGAATACATTCCATCATTTGACCCGGTACTTGAAGATACCTTGGTGCTTAGAGATGGACACTTTTCACCGCCGGATCGTCCGGGACACGGCATTTTGTTCGATAAGCAGAAACTTGGGGCGTATCAAATATCGTAGGTGAACGGCACACGGCGGGAGAAAAGCGCGTGTGGCTTTTCTGGGAGAAAAGCGCGTGTGGCTTTTCTAAAGACCCTACTACTTTAAGGAGAATTCGTGAAACTTGAAAACCGTATTGCGATTATCACAGGCGGCGGACGCGGCATTGGTCATTCAACCGCTTTAGCGTTTGCCAGAGAAGGTGCTGATATCGTCCTCGCTGCACGCACCGATGCCGAGATAAACGCTGTCGCCAAAGAGGTAGAGGAGCTCGGCAGACGTGCACTCGCTATCAAAACCGATATTCAGTTGAAAACCGATGTCGATGCGATGGTTGCCCAAACGCTTGATGCCTTCGGCAAAGTGGATATTCTTGTTAATAACGCAGGCGTGGCAATCCACAACCCGATTCCGAAGATTCGGGAAGAGGATTGGGATCTGACGATGGCGGTCAATCTTAAGGGCGTATTTCTCGGCACGCAAGCCGTCTTCAGCCACATGTGTGAGCAGAAATATGGGCATATCGTCAATGTTTCCTCAGTCTCTGGCAAATCTGGGCATGTCAACGGTGGCGCGTATTGCGCATCTAAATTCGCTGTTGTTGGCTTCACGGAGACGACGAATAATGAAGGCAGACCGCACGGGGTGAAAGCCTCGGTTGTTTGTCCGGGTCCCGTGGATACCAAGATGCGCCGTGATAACCATCCAGACGATGTAATTGCGCATCTCACGCTTCCAGAGGATGTCGCGGATCTAATTCTGTTTCTCGTGACGCAACCACCGCGCGCACATACTTTGGAAACCGTTATCCGAACGCCTTTGATGTGATGGTGAACCGCGAACCGCAGACCGCAGACCGCGAACCGTAGAAAGAACCCCGGTCTCCTAATAGGAAACCATGGTACAGCGAACTGTAGAAAGAGCCACAGCCTAACAGGCTATGGTACAGCTCTAAAAATGCTTATTGATTCGCATGCACATATTCAGCTCTCCCAATTCGATCGCGACCGTGATGTGGTGCTAAAACGCGCACAGGAAGCTGGGATCTCTGCTATCCTCGTTATCGGATTTGATATGGAGACGAGCCTCGGCGCAGTGGAATTAGCGGAGAAGCATGCACACATCTACGCCACCGTCGGGATGCATCCGCATGACGCAAAAGACCTAACACCAGATGTTCTTAAGACATTTCGGAAGCTCGCTGCACATCCGAAGGTGATTGCCCTCGGCGAGATGGGATTGGACTATTATCGCAACCTCTCACCGCGTCTGCTGCAAAAGGCGGCGTTTGAGGAACAGTTAGACCTCGCCGAAGCGATGCAAATGCCCATCATTATCCACAATCGTGATGCGTATATGGACATTCTACCTATATTGGAAGCACGACACGGGAGCATCCGAGGGGTCCTGCACTGCTTTACTGGCGATGTGGAATTGATGCACAGAAGCCTTGCTATCGGATTCCATATCGGTGTCGGTGGAATCGTGACCTACCCAAATGCCAAGGATGTCCAAGCGGTTGCGAGGGAAGTGCCTGAAGATCGGTTGCTCATAGAGACGGATTGTCCGTGGCTGGCACCGCAGTTTCGCCGGGGCAAACGGAATGAACCCGCTTATGTCCGGGCTGTAGCGGAAAAGATTGCCGAGCTCCGTAACACTTCCGTTGAGACAATCGGTGAAACGACGGCAAGAAATTTTGAGATTCTATTCGCACAAACATGAAGCACCTCGATTTCCGTATGTATGCGATGGTGCTTGCCCTCGTCTGTGTATGGGTGATTTTCACACTACTGACCGGCGGCACCTTCCTCAGTACACGGAACCTGTCTAACCTCTCCCGTCAAGCCGCGGTTACAGCGATTCTTGCTGTAGGCATGACCCTGGTTATTGTCTCTGCTAACATTGATCTTTCTGTCGGTTATGGTGCCGGGTTACTCGGTGCTATCGCAGCAATTATACACGTGCGGTGGGGACAACCGATTCTCCTGACCCTTTTCGCCGTTATTTGCATCGGCATTCTAATAGGACTGATGCAAGGTTATCTCGTGGCGTATCAACGCATCCCCGCATTCATTGTTACGTTAGGTGGATTTTTGGCGTATCGTGGTTTAATGTTAGCCTTTACCAGAGGCGAGACCATCCTACTGCCAGACAATTGGCTCAAAGCAATCGGTAATGCCTACCTCTCGCCGACACTTGGGTGGGGGCTCGTGGTTGTTGGGCTCTGCATAAGTGGTGAACGCTTTTACCGACAGCACACCAGACGGCTACAGTATGGCACTGAAAAAGCCTCCCGACTCCTCGTTCTATTGAAGATAGCCGGGATATCGGCACTGATTGCGGGGTTCATCGCCGTGATGAATGCCCATAAGGGAATTCCTTTTCCAGTGTGCATTCTGTTTGGATTGGCGTTTGTGTTTCATTTTATCGCGAACCACACCCGTTTTGGACGTTATGTTTATGCGGTCGGTGGGAATGCAGAGGCAGCTTACCTTTCAGGGGTCAACGTACGCAGTATTACCTTGAGGGTGTTCGCGACGATGGGGGCATTGATGGCGATTGCTGGCGTTGTCTTAACAGCACGCGTCGGAAGTGCGAGTCCAGAAGCCGGCCGGTTGTTAGAGTTGGATACTATTGCTGCGTGTGTCATCGGTGGTGCCAGTTTAATGGGTGGACGTGGGAGCATCTTTGGCGCGATTTTAGGCGCGCTCGTCATGGAAAGTCTCAACAACGGGATGAGCATGGCAAACATGGGTGCCGCGTGGCAGGACATCATCAAAGGTGTCGTACTCGTCGCTGCAGTCGGGTTTGATATGGCATCACGGCGGCGATGACCGGAACTATTTTGCCAAATTCCGTGCCTCTTTGAACTTCTCTTTAGCGAATTGTCCCCATTCCTTGATCTTTTCATTGCGGATACTGGGATCTTTCCAGTCAGTAGCCGCCATCTGCATTGCTTCTGCTTCAGTGGTAGGCATCTTCGTGAGAACAGCGATCGCTGCGTCACGTTTTGCGGGATCTTTACACTTCTGGATCGCTTTCCAGGCATTGACGAGGTCTTTGTGGGAATCGATAATGAGGACCCCGAAGAGATCGTTGACGATATTCCAACGTCCACCACCTTTATCTGAATCGTATCGGAATGGGGTTCCTTCCATAGCAAACGGATTTGGAACAATACATCTTTCACCGAGTTTATCGTAGAGTGCTGGTAGCACGCTTGCGCGGTTCAAGCCACCTTTCCATTGGGGCCCCTCTGGATCGGTGTCGCGAAGCATCCAAAGTTTCTGGGCATCTTCCGATAAAACGAATTCAAGGAACTTTTGCGCGACTGGCAGATTCGGTGCGCCTTTAAGGATTGCAATTGGATCAGCAGTGACGACCGCACCGTCGGCTGGAACAGTATATTTAATTTTATCCGCCCCGACGACAGCGATTTGACCGTAGGCGTAAAAGTCGATGGCGAGGCCGTAGATGACTTGTCCAGCAACGACATCTGTCGGAATAGCATTAGCACCGGCAGAAAAACCTCGGACGTTACCACCGATTTTCGTTAGGAGTGCGAAGCCTTCATCCCATCCGAGGGTTTGAAGGATAATCTCGTACACCATGTGTGCGGAACCACTTTCTCTGGGATCGGCTGCGCCGATTTTACCGAGTAGGGCGAGATCCCCTAAATCCTCCCATGCCGTGGCTTTAGGGAGTTGAAGTATTTCACGAAGTTCCTCATTGTACATGATACCGAAACTGGATAAGGCTGCACCATACCACTGATGTTCAGCATCATAGAGCGGAATCCCTTGGAAGGATTGCATCATCTGTGCCAGTTGTATCTCAGGAAGTTTGTAGGTGTGCAGCCACCCCATGTTTGAGAGACGGAGGTAGTTGTCAGTCCCGCCCCCGAAGAAGATATCAATGCCGATACCGTCGGGGACGCGTTTAAACTCTGATTCAATAAATCGGTAGTTGGAGGAGGTTCCGCCGACATCTCGCCAATCCGTCTTGACGGTTCTACCGGTCTGTTCGTGGTACCATTTCTCGAAATTTGTGCCGAATTCTGTCTCAATGCCTTCAGGGTGTGGGGAGATGATGACGAGTTGGTCTTGGGCAAATGAAAGAATAGGAAGCGCGAGAAAAAATAAGACTGTTCCCCAAAGTAGGGACTTAAAATAAGACATGTTTCGATACTCCTTTTTTCGAGTATAAGGGCTACTGACTCATCTTGTTTTTACAGAGTGCTGATGGGTAGTACCTTTCTGGCTAAAATCAGAGGCATGCGGTTAACGTGAAATCGTTGGTTCCTGATCTAAGATGTATTTGATCGGGTTTACCCACCGCTCTTTTTGCATATCATAAATGCCATAGTGGAGGTGTGGACCTGTGCTACGACCGGTATTTCCGACGTAGCCGATAAGTTGTCCCCGCGTCACCTCTTGTCTAACTTTGAGATTGTCGGCGTAATCTTGCAAATGCGCGTACAACGTTTCGAGCAGCAGTGATTCATGGTTGATTCTGACTGTTTTTCCAAAATGTCCATCTTGTTTCACTTCTGCAATTGTACCAGCAGCGGCAGCTATGACAGGGACCCCGGGTTCGGTTTTAATGTCCAATCCTTGATGAAATTCGCGTTTCTGTGTCAATGGATGCAGACGCCACCCAAATTGAGACGAGTACCAATAAGCGTGTTTCTCTCCATTTGCTTGTTGGAGATCCACCGGTAAAATGGAAGGATATTCACCAAGTTGTTTTTGATGTTCGATCATATAGTTATAGACAAACAGAACTTCTTGCTTGAGGATCTCAGGCGTTAGCGATTTCGGGTTTTCGTGTGTATCATCTGAGTTTCTATCAATCGCTGAGCTATTTTCCTGCTGTGTATCATAGGCTCCTTCAGTCCCTGTGGCACCCTCAGTACTACTACTAAGCCCACCGCCTTGACCGAAAATACCTAAGACTTCCTTGATCTGTTCGGTCATTTGGCGGATAGTTTTCATCTCTTCATTGATAACAGTAAGTTCCGATTCAATCCGAAGTTTTTCCTGCGTGAGTTGTTCAATTTTCTTTTCCGTACTCACTTGTAATTGTTTTTCGGAATTGGATCGCTGCCGCTTTTGGAGAAGTCCATAATTGAATCCGCCGATCGCTAGTGTGAATAGCAGCAGAACGAAGCAACAGAAGAAAAAAACATGCACTCGTGTGATGGCGTGCTGTCGGACCGAATTCTTACGAGATGACATTAAAATAACAGTATACATCTAATACTCCTCCTTTAGGCTTCGGGAAAACTATTTGCGTATGATCAACGGATGGATCCGTAGTGGCTCAGTACGGTTGGAACAACACCTACCGATGAAGTGCCTAAGTCCTAATCGCAACAATACCATACAAACGTAACTAAATCAAGTAAAAAACGTTATAGGCTGTTTTTTTGTCCAAAAATTCTATCAGAAAAACGGGTTATCGTGAGTTTGACAAAAAATACGGAACACGCATCCTTTTGCCCTATTTTATAAGCGGGCAACAATTGCTGGCATTTTCCAGACAAGGACAAGGATAGCTCCAAGGAGAATGAGGTACCACACAATTAGTCCCCGAATACGAGCTTTTTTAAAAATGTGGTGCCGCGAACGTTTCAGTTTCATGATTGTTCTTTTACTTTTTTCTGTAAGGGTTAGCCATTTTTTGCAGGGTGCCTCACCCCACAAAATCGTGTATATCACTACTGAGTTTGTCTATCCGTTTTTTTCAGCACTTGCATCTCAGAAATTCGGTATTTGAAGACTTCGCTTACGTTAAATTCGAGGTCTTCATATTCAATTTTTTCGCCTGTTTGTGGCAACCGTCCGGTCACCATGAGAATGAAGCCCCCGATAGTATCACACCGATCTGTGGGCAGGTTGGTATTTAACGCTGTGTTGACCTCAGAAATTAGGACGCGCGCGTCAATCCGCCATTCACTTTCCCCGAATTGATCTATGCGAGGTATCTCCCGTTTCCGGTTCGTTGCTATTTCGCCAATAATTTTTTCCAAAATATCTATTAGTTCTACGATCCCGATACAACTGCCGTGTTCGTTGACCACGATTGCTACAGGGATCTCGGATTGCCGCAGCTCATTTAGTAAGTCCAAAGCAGGTTTCAGCGCGGGGACATAGCTCACCTCTCTTACGAAGATGGTTAAATCTTGATCGTATTGTTCGCTTGTAGCGACTTCCATGGCATCAACTGTGCCAATTAGCCAGTCAACGCGCTCATTATAAACAGGTATGTAACGATAGTTGGAAAGACGACAGTAGGTCAGAATCTCAGTACATGGCGATCCGACTGTCAGTGGTACTATCTCTGATAACGGGACCATCATTTCTTGTGCTGTTAAGGTGTTCAAATCGAAGATTGCGCGTAGAAATTGTCTTTCGTGGTCAGGAAATGTCTGAATGTTCTCCTGAAGTAACTGTACAAGTTGTCCACGAGACAATATCGACTTTCGCCCCGACTTTCCGAAGATCCCTTTTTTTTCGGAAGTAACTTTCTGTTCTTCATAAACAGCAGGGACATTAGATTTGATTGGCACGGCTTCCATACTGCCAGGTTTTCTAACAACAGGCATCTGGCTCTTGTCTTCTTCCGAAAGGTCTTTGGTAATTTCGTCCATAGTAATAGCAGTGTAGCCCTCCGTAAAATATGAAGCGTGTCTATGTTTGTGCAACAAGCGTGAGTTCTGTTTTTCCACCGAGTCCGGCAACAACCGGAAATGTCTTCTCGGCGGGTTTTCCACCTTGTGGGACATACCGGACCTGCGGCGAAAAGTAGGCGTATAACGCCGTATTCCGAGGATGTGGCGTGGTATTTGGACCCGAGCCGTGTACCATCAAACTATGAAAGAACAAGGCACTTCCTGCGGAAAGGGGAACGTCCATTTGTTGTTCTGCAACCTCTTTCCGTTCAGTAAGTTCAGCGTCTTGTTCCCGGGCGATGTGTCCCCAAGACTGCATACCCCATAGATGACTTTTTGGGATTACCTTGAAACACCCGTTTTCCGGTGTAGCATCGTTGAGTGCAATGCTGACAGTAACAAGGTTCGGCGGCTCCATCGGCCAGTATGCCGAATCCTGATGCAGCCCGTGCGAAGATCCATGAAACGCAGGTTTAAACATCAGTGTACTTCTAAAAAGTAACAGGTCTTCTTCACCAATGAGTTCTTGGACGACAGCGATCAGTTTCGGATGCTGCGCGAGATCGCGAAACACATCGGAGTACTGTCGTGTATTTTCCGCTTTCCGCAGCACCGGTAACCGATCCCCTTGCGTTTCGTTCTTGGCGAATGGTTCATGTTGGACGTGCCGGCGTGCTATATCCGCCCGTTCCTTTTCTGTGTCGGATTCTTGCCCTGCAGCGAACTGATGCAACCGGTGAATTTCTGCTTGACAGGTCTCAATTTCTGCTGCTGACAGCAAATTTTCGACAACAAGATAGCCTTCTTTCTCAAAAAAGGCTTTTTGTCCATTCTTATGCATTTCTATCCTCCGATCAATTGCTTAATTTCCCATAAGATACTTGAAATCGCAAAGCCGATATAGACACATGAGGCGATAAGCATCATAAAAGTAGAGAGTCGTTTCGGTTTTGCGAAGTCAGGTAGGAAGCGGTAGTTCATATAGAGTGTAAGCGGCACATAAAGTGCCATAGCGAAGCCGCCCATGTATGCCGCATTAAAGAGAAATCCTAATTCACTGACCTTCAACTGCTCCATCACAAAGGTTATGACGCATCCGCCGACGATCCAGATGCCAGCAATGAGGAGATACCACCAACTCAAATCCCGTTTTTGCGCACCTTGAAAGTTGGTGTAGATAATATCAGAAATCGAGCGCGACACGCCATCAACCAGTGCGAGTTGTGTTCCAAAAAGTGTTGCAACCCCAACTAATAAGAATATCTTCTGACCTGCGACTCCCCAGATTTCCCCTAATATTTGTGCTTCATCATAAATAAGTCTTCCGTGTTCGGGGACAATCCCTTGCGGATGTAGAACCGAGAGCGCGCCAAAAATAAAGAGCATAATTGTGAAGGTATTGAGTGCCCAAAAGAAGAGTATCTGGTCGTTTTTCACATATTGCCACCATGCCGTGAAGCGTTTTCGATTTTCCTCGGTTGCTTCAAAGAGAAATCCTGTTGCGGGGACCTTTTCGCTCCTGCCCCGAAGGGGGTTCTGTAGCCCTGGTAGCTGTGCACCCATGCCTATATTTTTATCGCGTAGATAGAACGTATAGAAAAGATTTGCAGTTCCACCTGCACCCGCGAAGACTAATGCGCTAAATAGTTTTTTCACGGATATGCCTGGATCGATGTACCCAACATTTACCAAACCGGCACCGAGTTCCTTCCATGTATCCATTGAGCCGACAGCGAGGGCGACCAGAATTAACCCAATCGTTACAATACCGACAAGTACTTCGACAGTCCGTTCGAGGGATTGGTAAACCATCTTCGGTCCGAAAAGGATGAGTGCAACGCCTGCAAACGTCACGATTGTCCAAAAGGTATCGGAGCCCCAACCGCCGGGTCCAAGTATGAGTGCTTTGAGAGCAAGCCCTGATGTCCGCGCCCATCCCGGTGCTATCCAACCCACGACAGTGAGGAGAATGAACAATGGACCAAAACCGCGCCAGATGCGGCTGTAACCTGTATATACCGTCTCACCCGTTGCGATTGTCCAACGTCCTACCTCGAAGTTAATCCAGAGTTGGAGAAATACCCCCAATCCGGCTGCCCAGATCATACTGCCGCCGTACTCAGCGGCAATGAGGGGCCAAATCACACTCTCACCGGCACCAATGGACAGACCTACTAAGATAGCCCCTGGGCCCGCAATCTTCCAAAACGGCAACTGTTTCTCCGGCAACTCAACAATTTTAAAATCGTCAAGCGGTTGATAGATTTTAGACATTATGTCTTCCTCCGGTGCTTAACGTTATAACAGGATTTACGCAAAATTACGGGATTCCGCTATTTATCACGCGATCGGTGCGGTTAGGAAACCGCACCTACCAGGAGATTGCGTAGGTCCTAATTTAAGTTTGCGTTAGCGTCTCACGTAACACTTCAACCGGATGCTTCGGTTTCACCCCTGTCGCGTGCTCAAGTTGATGCCTACAGGAAAAACCGGCGGCACTGAGCGTGAAACTTCCTGACGGTTTCTCACGAACGGCACCAAAGAGTCGCAATTCACCAATTTTCATGGAAAGTTCGTAATGTGCCTTCTCATACCCGAATGCGCCCGCCATACCACAGCAGCTCGAATCAATCACTGTAACGTCGTGTTCTGCTGGTAAACTTAACATCTTCACAGTTGGCTGGATACCAACGAGGGCTCGCTGATGGCAATGTCCGTGTAGAAGGATGTCGCGCGGTTCTGTCGAAAATTCCAGCGGTAATTCGCCGTTTTGAGTCAGTTGTGCGAAGAATTCCTCAAACGAACAAGTTGCTTCAGCAACGCGTTTCGCAGCAGGTGTGCCGATTAACTCAAGGTAATCGTCTGTGAGGGCAGACGTACAACTCGGCTCACATCCGATAATCGGAATCCCTTCATCAGCGTAAACGCGGAGGGCATTAATGTTGTAGTTTGCATTCTCAATTGCCCGGTCGAGCATCCCCTCCGAGATGAGTGGACGGCCGCAGCACCGCTTCTTGGGCAGGAGCACCTCGAATCCGCACGCTTCTAACACCTCTACGGCAGCCTTGCCGATGGAAGGTTCACTATAGTTCATAAAGGTGTCTGGAAAAAGGACAACTTTCTTATCCGATGTTCGTCGCGAGCGGCGTTTTCGGAACCACTGTTCATAGGTCGGACGGACAAAGGTAGGCATGTCTCGCCGTCGGTCAACGCCGATTATTTTCTCAGCGATCCATTTAGAAAGTGTATTATTGACTGCCCAGTTAGAGAGGGGTGAAAACATTGAGCCGAGGGGGGCGAGTGCGCCGATTTCGCCGAACAACCGTCGATGCAACGGTAAACCGTTTGCTTTATGATAGTGTGCAAGTACCTCATACTTTATCTTCGCCATGTCCACGTTAGACGGACATTCCGCTTTGCATGCTTTGCATCCGAGGCATAAATCCAGAACTTCTTGCAGCCGCTCATTGGTGAGTTCTGTGTGTGGCAATGCTCCTGAAATAATAGAGCGGAGCGCGTTCGCGCGACCCCGCGTTGAGTGCTCTTCTTCACGTGTGCCAATGAAGGAGGGGCACATCGTACCCGTGAGCGTTTTCCTACAGGCACCGACACCGTTGCACATCTCAATCGCGCCACCAAATCCGTCTTGACTGGAGAAATCGAAGTAGGTGTCAATTTTAATGGTACTATAGTCCGAACCGAAGCGGAGGTTTTCTGTCATCGGTGGCGCGTCAACGATTTTACCTGGGTTCATAATGCCGTCCGGATCAAAGGCTTTTTTCACCTCAGTGAGTGCTTGATATATCTGCGGACCGAACATACTCTCTATCCACTCACTCCGAACGAGTCCATCGCCGTGTTCTCCACTCATCGCGCCATCCAATTCCATGAGTAGATCTCGGACTTCACGAGCGATGTCGTGCATTTTCTGAATATCGGTTTCGGATTTGAGGTTGACGATAGGTCGGTTATGCAACAGCCCAACGCTTGCATGTGCATAGTAAGCGGCGGTTGTATCGTGTGCTGTGACGATCTCATCAAATCGACGGACGTATTCCGGCAAGTTCTCTATCGGTACTGCCGCGTCTTCGACGAAACCGACCGGTTTGGCATCGCCTTTCATACCCATTAGCAACCCGAGTCCGGCTTTTCGGGTTTCCCAGACGCGTGCTTTTTCTTCAGCAGTGAAACATCGCACGAACGCATAACCGAACCCGGTACTTTTCAGCGTCTTTTCGAGTGTATCCAGCTGTGCGTCCAATTCTGCCTGTGTTTCACCGTAAAATTCAACAGCAAGGAGTGCAGCGGGTTCACCTTGTATGAAGGTGGTAAGCCGTGAGAATTCTAATGAGCCACGCGCCATATCGAGAATCGTTTTGTCTATAAGTTCTACAGCGGTGGGGTTACATTCCAAGATGGGTTGCATCGCCTCCATGGCGTTGACGAGCGATTCAAAATGAACAACACATAGTGCTGTCTGTTTGGGAATCGGGACAAGGTTCACCGTTGCTTCAGCGGTCGTGGCGAGTGTTCCTTCAGAACCGACAAGAATTTTCGTCAGGCTAAACGGGTGATTCTCATCGCATCCGTCACGGCGATAGGGGGTGACCTCTTTTGAACCGGCATCCGGAATAAATTCGTCGAGATTATAGCCTGCAACACGCCGCAAGATACGCGGATACCGTTTACGGATTTCTGCTTCATTGTCGGCACATATTCGGCAGAGTTCACGATAGATATTTGCTTCTAATGTGTTTCCCTGTTTCTTGATTTCTAATTCTTCGAGTGATATGGGCGATGTTGTAATTTGGTCAGCGTTGGAGAGGATTAAGTCGAGCGACATGACATGATCGATGGTTTTACCGTAGATAAGCGAATGTGAACCTGCGGAATTATTCCCGATAGTTCCACCGACATTTGCCCGGCTGCTTGTAGCGACATCCGGGGCATACATCAGACCGTGGGGTTTCAGTTTATGATTCAACTCGTCTAAAACGATGCCGGGTTGGACCCGCGCCCAGCGTTCAGCGACGTTCACTTCAAGCAGTTGATTCATGTATTTGGACATATCCAGCACGATTGCTTCACCGACGCTCTGTCCAGCAAGGCTTGTGCCTCCACCGCGCGGAAGGATCGGAATCTTGTGTTCTGACGCGATTTGCACTGTCTTGATAACGTCCTGCTTATCTTTTGGAATTACAACGCCTATCGGTTGTATCTGGTAGAGACTTGCGTCTGTACTGTAGAGTGCTTTAGAGTATAGGTCGAAGCGAACCTCTCCAGCAAGCGTATCGGATAGTAGGTGTTCAAGGTTTTCCGGTGTGGGGGTATCCATATTTTTGTCCAAAATTTTTAAGCTATTCAATTTGGGGATTTGTTAGGACACAGCAGCTCAAAAGCAATCGTTAAATGGTAGACCTTAGAATTAACTGGACACTCAGCACCGGTGCGGTTAGAAACCGCACCTACCAGGTTGGGGTAAAATGTCTGTTTATTTATCTGGTTTACCAAAAAAGAAAAATTTGACATCGCGGTCTGAATAAGATATAATTAACCACAGAATGCCCCTGTGGTGGAATTGGTATACACGGCAGGTTGAGGGCCTGTGCCTTAATTGGCATGCTGGTTCGAGTCCAGTCGGGGGCATCACTTTTCTATGCTCCCGTTTCTCTATTCTCAACCTACGGTGCCTCTCCAAGCAACTCCTGATATACCTGATATGTCCGTTCTGCAATCGTCTCCCATGTAAAATTTTCGACGCGAGTAAGCCCGCGCCCAATCAGATTCTTCTGAAGATTTGCGTCGTGTGCGATTCGACGTATCCTTTCTGCCAAGGCATTTGCATCTGCCTCTGGAAAAATAAGACCGGCATCGTCAATCACGTGGGGAATTTCGCCAGAATCTGAACCGATGACCGGGACTTCGCATGCCATGCCTTCTATAAGAACTCTCCCAAAAAATTCGACCCATCCTGGGGTTGTCCGAGAGGGTAGAACTAATGTGTCCATACAATTAATATAGGCGGGTACCTCTTCGGGTGGGACCGCATCTATCCAGACAACCTGTTCAGAGATACCGAGGGTTCCAGCAACCCTCTGGAATTCGGATTTGTCCTCGCCTTGTCCGACAATCAGAAGTTTGTAGGTGGACGTGGCATCTTGACTCGCGAGGTGTGCCAGTGCCTTGAGTAGTGTGTCTATTCCCTTCATTCGTAGCAGCCGACCGACATAACCGATGACAAAACAGTCATTGAGTCGCAATGCATTCCGCAGTTCGCTGGCATCCATTTTATAAAAATGGCGCACATCAACCCCATTTGGAAATGGTGTCTGTTCTCCAGTATATCCGCGTTCAGTTAGAATCTTACCCGCGTTTGTACTGAGCGGAAAGGCTCTATCGGTTTCTCGAAAGACGCGATGTTCGATCCATACCGGCAGTATACCAAATCGCTGTTTGATCGGTATGCTCAGTGAAGTGCGAAAGATAAAACGACTCTGCGGACAATACTTCCGTTTCAACCGAACTGTCTGTAGCGCGTTGAGACTCCATGCCTCTTCTTCCAAGTGAATAATGTCGGGTTGGAAATCTCGGAAGTGAGGCTTCACACCCTGACGGTAATAAAAACGACTGCCGTAGCCGGAAAAGCGGATTGGACACGGAAATTCTTCGCACGGTGTGTCCGGTTCTGGTTCAAAGACAATGTCTTGGAAACTTTCATACCAGCGCGTAGGTGTAATAACACGTAGTGTAACGTCCGGACGTTCGGCGATGAGTGCGAATTTTCGCCGATACGGTTTCATAATATAGGAATGAGAGAGAACTAAGACACGCACAACTGTTTGTTATCTCGGCTTTACCAAGTATGCAGGCAGGCACAAGACCTGCCCCTACAATCGCTATTTTGAGGCTGCGGCTATTTCTCATCAAGTATGCAGGCAGGCACAAGACCTGCCCCTACAATCGCCATTCTGAGCCTGTGGCTATTCCTCGTCAAGGTTCTATATTTTGTCTTCATCATTCCGGACGGTGGTAAAATCGATTTCGGGATGTGTATCTGCTTCCGTTTCTACCGCTGTTCTTGTCTCCGTTACGGTTTCACTTGATGCGGCAAGTACATTCATTAAGCCCTCAAGACGCTCTCGAATGTCGGCGCGTTCTTGCGCAGTGGCTAACCGTTCTAAATTAAGCTCCTCTTCAAGATGGCTATTCCGCTGTTCAAGTTCTTGAATTTGGGCATCGCGTTGGACCACATCGCTGTTAAGTCTGGCAATCTCAGCTTCAAGTTCAAGTTTGTTTGCTCTTAATTCTTGAACTGTTGAGACTGCAAGTTCAACATGCTCTTCCAGAAGTGATACAATACTTTGTTCCAATGATTCAGCCATATTTTGGTCTCCTTTCAGGTCGTCTATTTTGTTCAATTTACTGCAGATTCGCAACTTTCTGTTGAAAGTTCGGTTTCTACTTCAATAAGTTAGGACTTACACAATTTTGACCGTCCTGCATACTGTGAGCTGGAAATTCCTGGACAAACAGAAGCGTTTGGAATGCACAACCTAACAGGTTATGCTACAAAAGAGTATTCTACGTAAGACCTATAAGTGATAGGTGCTCAGCGTTTGCCCAGTCTGGACATTCATGGACGTAGTGAAAAAGATACTGCTGTGCGTATCCGACACCATCTCCAAAATAGTTGGACGCGAATTCGCGTATTTCGCGATGTGTTGCACGCCGCCGTAGGTAAAGCGTCTCGAAAATGCGTTTTATCCAGACATCAATCGGCAGTGCCGCAAGATGTCCGAGCGAAAATAGACAGATACAATCAGCAACCTTTTCGCCAATGCCTTTACGCTCCATTAGCTTCTGTTTCGCTTCAAGATATGGCAGTTGCTTCAGTGCGGCAAGTGAGAGTTCTCCGTTCATGACCGCACGCGCGGTATCCTGAAGGTAACTTGCCCGGTAGCCAGTGCCATAGGTGCGGAGTTCTTCTTCAGTTGTTGTCGCAAGATCGTCCGGGTTTGGGAAGCTATAGTCCACATACTCGCCAATCTTTAGTTTCTTACCGTAACGTTCCGAAAGCCTATGAATAATTCCGCGGATCCGTGGGACGTTATTATTTTGTGATAAAATAAAGGACGCTATTGTTTCCCAAAGTTCTTGGTTCAGAATGTGCATCCCCCAAAGCTTCTGGATCGTTCGATGAATATAGGCATCTTTGTCAACTTCGGCGAGGAGTTTCGGGACATCGCGTTCCAAATCAAAATAGTGACGAAGATATGGCACCAAGATTACCATGTTTTCATTCGCTGAGCTTTCAACGTGTAAGATAGACCCTTGTTGAGAGATTCTGAGTATCCGTCCCTCCACAACACCGTAGTAGGCATCACCTACTCTGTTCCATCTAAATGATTGTCCAGATTCTAAAGTATATTTCAGACTAAAGTCTGTTACATTCCGGATCTGCATACCAGCGTTTATCAATCTCTCAGGAAAGTTTATCATGAATTTGTTCAATTAGTATATAGTAAATTTCAAAAATTGGCAAATTTTTATCAGATTCTGAATTAGCGATTGGCAGATGGGTGTTGGTTTTCACCAGAATCAGGATTTTCAAGATTATCGGGTTTTCAGGATTTCAGGGTGTTTCAGAGTAAAATGGGAAATCCGTGAACTTGAGGAATCGGTATAAACGTAGGTAATGTATAGGTTCTTGGGATTTGGGGGTGGGTTTGGATTCAACGTCACTCTGAAATTTTCAGGTGTTTTTCAGTGTTATGAATCTGCGTGCCGCGTTTCTGAGCATTCGCGTTGTAATGCCACGGGGGTGTAGGTTTAGCCGAAAACCTTTTCCATTTATCGGTTTTACGGATAATTGCGTAAGTTCTATTTTTGAAAAGAATATTGGCAAATAAATACAAATTCCGGTATAATTGATAGCGAGTTGGATACGCGCCTGACATCTTACTGGCGCAAATAACTATTTTTCAGGTTGCGCCGCCGGTGGTAAGTACACCGAGAGGCGTGGCACTGCTATTAAGACAGTGTTAATCTAATTGTAGCACAGAGTCACCAGATTTTGTGGGACTTTCGGGTTAGCACCGCATACAGAATAGAGGATTGCCAAAGATCGCAAATACATCTGCCTTTTGACTTCCGAAAGCGATCCTCACGATAATATAGGAGAAAATGAATGACCCAGATGTTTTCGCGTTCTATCGTAACGATATTGATTATTGTCTTTGCCTGCACATCCATTTTTATGATAGGTAGTGTTTACATTCTGGCTCTGAATCCAGTCATAGCAAGGGTTTCGTAGTTTTGTGAGATTCATTCGAGCTATAAGCGCAAATACTGATAGATACTGACTTTCAGACGAGTTCGGTAATGAAATGTAAACACAACGTAGTACCTGTTGAAGATACTGAGGCGTGGATGGCTCACGCATGTTGGTATACCGAATATGAGTATGACAAGAACGGTAATTTTGAAATTATTTACACGCTTCAGATGCATTATCATTCTCATATAGGTGCCTGTGGGTTTGTATGCCCGTCCGAATAAGTGGATTAAGAAGGTGCGTCGATTTCAGTTCTTGCATCACTTCAAGTCTGGAACCGATGCCACCTTTCCAAAAGGAGGTAGTCATGAAGTTTTTTATACTTACCATAGTTCTTTGTAATATTGGAATTCTTTCTATACATTCACATAGCGAAGACTCACCTTGGGGGGGGCGTTTTAAAACGTTTCAGGAACTTATCGAAACTGACCCGAATTCGGCACGCGTAGAACTTCAAACCATTGCCAAGGAACTGTACAAAGATCATCCTCTTGCTGAAGAGTGGATCCCACTCTATTTCCGAATTAACAGTTCGGAAGAACACTCTGTCTCAGATTTCGTCCGTGTTCATGAGCTTGAAATCCGGATGCTAATTGACATTGATTCTGAAAAGTACACGAAGCAGATACAAACCCATCAAAAGGCTCTTAAAAATCTTGAAGGACTCGTCCAAAGGGAGTACGATGAACTTCTTGAAAAAACGTCATCTACAAAGCAGAAACATATCTCTGCTGCAGAGATGGAATCAGCAGAAGAAAAGCGGAACGCCGAAATTGCTTATGAACATTATGAGGCTTTTCATGAATTACTCCCTACAAACCTTGCAGCCGCGCGTGCTGAGCTCGACGCATTTGCCTCACTTGCGTTTCACGGACACCCCCTTACCGAGGAGTGGAGGGAACTCTTTTTTCGCCTCACTCAAAAACAGAAGGGCACTATTCCAGAGCATATACGATTTTTTGAATTACGAAAGCAAATATTTATAGACAATGACGCAGAAAAATATGCCAAGCAGATCAAACAATTTGAGAATGCCTTAAAACAACTTGAAGCTGTTAGGAAACTGTATGAAAAACAAGGAATTCTTGGAACACAAATGGCCCCGTTCCGTAGAAAAACCGATAAGTAAATCTATCTGGCTTTGATGGATTGCCATGGAGGGACAGAACAGATGAAATCTATGAATCTTACCTCGCTTGCTGGTGCCTTGCTTCTGACAATTCTTATTTGTGCTGGATTTTGGTTCTACACACAGTGGGATACGAAACGTTTTGAGGCATCGTTATCAAAAGACTCTTCACAGACAGGGCTCTATGAGCCTGCCTCGGTACAACAAGCAACGCACCTGCAGGAAGCAACCGAAACTATAGAAATCGCCGCAACAGAGAATCCAGGACCCGGACCGGAATTAGAAATCTCAGAAAGTGATGCAACAGAACAAGAGGTGGATGTCGATGTCGCAGCAGAAGATCCTACCAACCCAGCTGATCTAAACACATTTTTTGAAGAGTTCCTTGAAGAAACGGTATCAGACGCAGTCGTATCAGGAGATTTTACCGATGTCGACCAAGATGTGCCTTATGATCAGGATTTTGTCAAAGCCGGATTTGATGCTTACAACGCTGCTCTCAAAACCGATCCCGAGTACGCTTACCAACGGCTTGATGAGGCTTTTCGCGAACAATATGGGGATGACCCCGATGTTGACATCATTGTTGAAAGTATCAGGCAGAGCAATGAAGGCACCCATACGATTGACACTGCTATTGATTCTGCCGAGGCAACACTGAGGCTTGCCTCCAAGATAAGTCCACCCGAAGCCCTTGAGAATCTTGAATTCTATCTTGAATTCCTCATGGAGATCAAGCAATTGGCACTTGAACAAGGGACTGAAATTACTTTGAAAACTCAGGATATTATCGGAGAGTAACTCATGAAAATCCTTTTGTATATTTGCGGTTTTTTTACACTGATCGGAGGGATCGCCTTTTGTACTTATCTAATTCACGATTCTACATCAAAAACTGTATATTTCCAACGTCAAGACAAGGAAAATATCCAGCAAGAACATACAGGACCAATCCGTTCTCGTCCACAGGTGCCTCAGGAAGTTACACAGAAACCTACAACATTAAGAAAAAAAGCATGTTCATGTTGCGGGGATGCTTTGGAGAAAGTGAAACAGAAGCGAAAAGAACTGGAAATGTGGGCGCGAGGTATGATTGATACCCATGGATATGAAGAAGGTATGAAACGCGTCAACGCGAAATCACCCACATTGGCGGAACGCGTACAGTCCCTTCTTGAAAAAGAGAAAAACGCTCGTGGTATACCTACGCAAATGGTGCGATAAAAATCGCCTGAAATTCCAGTCCACTGTGAGTGTTGTCCACGTTAAAGCACTTCATCCTTACGTTGGACTTGTCACTTTCACTGCGTTTTCCTTTGCAATCAACTTCGGACTCGTATTGTCAAAATATTTCGTTTTTGAATACGATGACACTTCCGGGATCGTAGGGTGGGTGAGTGTTCATCAGTATCCGAAACATCAAGAGTTCTTTTATTACCTGTTAGCAGTTATCGGTGTCCCTGTGTTGATCGGTGCCTCCGTTTTCCTCTGGGTCGTTTTTTCACAATGGGCGGCGAAACGCTGCGGCAGATCTATCACGTGGATGCTCAAAGCCTGTGCCTTCGCTTCCTTACCCATTTGTCTGAGTTGGGGCACGGTTTTTCTTTCCACACAGCGCGGGCTGATGCCATTCGTCCTCTCGTTTGGCGTGTCGTTTCTCGTCACGTTAAGCATTCTTTTTTCGGTTTGGATAAAAGGAGGAACACCTACCGGGGCTTTGCCGCAGGCTTTCCTTGAAAGCGTTGAAACAGATAATCACCGCTTCAATGCTATTACACCCTCAGATAAGCGGAACATAGGCGCGGGATATGCCTCGAGAAAAAAACGCGTATTTTATGATGTCTTGGCGTATATCGTCCTCCCTTTTTTCCCCTACTTGTTCACGTATCAAGGCAAAGTTCATGGTGGAATAGACAGGTTTCATGAAGGTGAGTTTCTCGCGCCCCTTAACGAAATGTTACGCGGCGGCATCCCCTTTCGGGATATTTATCTACAGCATGGGCTCTTCCAAAACGCCCTGTTGCCTTGGGTGGGGAGTCAACTTTTTGAACCTACCCTCATGGGTGTGCGTCTGATGCGCGAGGCGTTAGTGCCTCTCGGCTACATAGCCCTTTACCTGCTGAGTTTGCAAATATTTCGATCCCGATCGTTTACAGTCGTTAGTTCTGTGCTGATCGCCTCCGGAATCTGGGTTTCCTCGAGATACACGTTTGGTTTACTTGCGTTTGCTTGTGTTGTCAATGATGTGACACACCGTCAGAAAGGGGGGCAGCTTCAGGGCGAAACTGGCTTCCAGAACGCACGTTTTGCGTGGAAACTCATCCTTGCGGGTTTTTTTACGAGTTTCGCATTCTGGTACAGTGCTGAAATCGGGATTTACTCACTTGCCAGTATTGGGCTGTTTTTCTGCCTCTACAGTCTACAATCTGGGATCCCTACGTGCAAACGTCCGCTGCTCTTAATCAATTATACCTGTGGGGTGATGATAGGTATTCTTCCTGTTGGACTTTATCTTCTCTGGCATGGCGCATTGGACGACATGTTGTGGAATACCTATATCCAATGTCGATACCAAATTGCGACGTGGGGTTTGCCCTTTCCACCACTATCAGCATTGCTTGTTACATGGCGGACGGAAGGCTGGCACGCTTTCCTCTTTGACTCATATTTTCACTACTATCTTCCGATTTGTGTGTTTCTCAGTGTCGGGGCATATCTCACGTTTCGCGGGGTCTGCCGCACGATCTGGCAATCGGAGGGGATGGTGAAGTTACTTTTGCTTTGGATAGGCGGTATCGTTTTCTTTCGCACTGCCCTCGGTCGCTCGGATCCGGGGCATTTTGCTTACGGGTCAACGTTCTTCTGGCTGCTCTGTCTCTTCACCATTGAACGCGGTCTTTTTCGGCTGATAAATGCATTTTTCCCCCAGCATTCTGAGTCAGTACCCCTGAAACTCTCCATGTGCTTATCCTGCTGGCATTTCATACGAAAAGCGTCCTGGATACTCATTCCGACAGTTCTGTTTTTCTGGTATGTCGCCGAAGTTTATCAACCCTTGACAGTTTTTCGCGAAAACGGGCAAAGATTGATTCAGCATCCGTTCCGTCAACGCGTTGCTGAGGTGGCGTTAGAACGTGCTGGGCGTGTGGACATCCCAGATGTCCAAGCCCAGCAGATGCAAAAAGTGGTTGCTTATCTTCAGGATCAGACGTCCCCAGACGAAAAGATTTTTGACTTTTCAAGTCAAGGTGCCTACTATTTCTTCGCAAACCGTCCGAGTGTCACCCGTTATCATCAGGTTGTCTACGCAGCAACCCCCGCAATGCAGAGAGAGGTTATCGAGGCACTTGAAGCCGACAGCACGCGCTTCGTCCTCTTCAAAACAGGGGGTTGGTTCGATGCAGTTGATAATATTCCTGCGGAAAAACGCCATCCGATTATCGCCGCGTATTTGCAGGAGAATTATGAACCCGCTGTTCGCATTTACCGGACACAGATTTTACAACGCAAGCATCCGCACGCAAAATGATTGAATTTCGCTATTTATTGCGTGATTCGGTGCGGTTAGGAAACCGCACTTACCAGGGAATTGCGTAAGTCCTAATTGCTAAAAATGTTTGTATAGATTACCATCGCAAACAGAAAGCGTTGTTTCACATTGATTCCCTCCAGACCATTGACCAACGCTGCATCGCAATGTTCCACCCCGATCCGTGTGAATTGCTTCAACAGCAGGAACTCCGGCAACACCTGCGAGAAGCGATTGAAACACTCACACCCTCCCGTAAACGTGTGTTCCTTATTATACTACATTGAAGAAGTCCCTATTAGAGACATTGCCACACGCACTGGACGCAGCGAAGGTCCGGTGAAAACGCCTCTCCGCAATGCCCGCCTCCACCTCCAAAAGCTGCTCGCGCCATACCTGAAAAGTCAGGATTTTGAAATAGCCGCTAATACGATTTGACATTCATTTTGTTTGTATGTATAATATTAACGTCGGTTTGATTAAACATTTCGGATGTCTTGAAAGTGCTATTTTCACGTCCCAAAGCCATCAGTGTGTAGCACTAACTTTTAGTTTGCGCTACAAGTGGCAATCTTTATCAAACTCACGTTACTATTATCAATATGCTTTAGGCATGACATTCCGTTAGAGAAAAACTAAAGAGGAGAATACTTTAATAAGACATGATTATCTTTTTACGCGAGAAATTTATTGCACAGCTCTTTATGTGGGTCATTGCTATCGTGTTTTTGATAGGAACAGTGTTCCTCTATAGCAACACGCGCGGTGGCGGCGAGGGACCGGAGGGAGAAGTCGTTCTGAGGATTGATGGTGCCGAAGTCAAACGGGGTGAATTTGAAAACGCTGTTGCGAATGCTATGGAGTCGCAAAGGCAACAAAGTCGGAGTGTCGGTACACCTGACCGGGAACAGACACAACAGGCGGTCATCGATCGTTGGGTGCAGCAGACGATTCTTGGAAGTGTCAATATTGCTGACGCGGACATAAGACGTTACATCCGCAGCGACGCGGACCGGGTCCAGCAGTATAATCTTTATGAACAATTCGGTGCAGCAGACCTCTATACAGAAAATATTCGGCTGCAGCTCAGTTCCACCGCCCTTCGAGACAGTATTCAAACCTTAGAATTAATAACCGATACTGAAGCAGAACAGGCATATCGACTTGAATCCGATAAGGCGAAAGTTAAATTTATCGAATTTAAGCATAGTGATTACACCGCAATGGTTGAGGTGGATGACGCGGCAGCAGAGGCCTATTATGAGGAGAATAAGGATGACTATAAGTCCCAAGAACAGGTGAACGTCAAGTTTATCAGAGTGGAACCCATCCTTTTTGTTACAGATGCAGAGGTAAAAGATTATTACGAGGCAAATAAGTCTGCGTTTACGACACCAGAAGCGGTCAAAGCACGCCATATCTTAAAGAAGTTTCCTGACGGTGCAACTGACGAACAGAAAGCAGAGGTCAAAGTCGCTGCAGCGGAATTACTGAAAACCATTAATGCCGAACTCGCAGCAGGTGCCGATTTTGCTGAACTTGCAAAAACACATTCGGAGGGTCCCTCCGCAGTACAAGGTGGCGCATTAAGAGGGTCGAATCCAAATCTCCCTGCTGGCGACTATTTTGCCCGTGGCGACATGGTAAAACCCTTTGAAGAGACTGCGTTTGACACACTGGAGGTCGGAGAAGTCAGTGGTCTGGTTGAGACGCAATTCGGGTATCATATCATCAAATTGGAGGAGAAGAAGGCACCAGAGGCCCAACCTTTTGCGCAGGTCCAATATGAAATCCAACAGAAGTTGGTTCAGGTTAGTGGGGTTGATGAGGCGAGACAGGTCGCTAATGATTTGTTGTATGAAGTCGAAATTCAGGACTATGACGCTGCACTCGCACATGAGAACTTTAAAGAACTCCCACTTGCTGTTTTAGAAACCGGACTCTTCAGTCGTGATGCGACGACGATTCCTCGAATTGGCGCGAGATGGGGCTATGAGGAATTAATCCAAGAAATTTTTGATATAGAAGTGAATGTCATAAAGGTACTTGAGGCAAAGAAACGGACGGGTGAAGTGGAAGCCTATTTTGTCGCAACCGTTTTGGAGAAGAAGCCTGCTGCTATCCCGCCGTTTGCTGAGGTAAAAATAGAAGTGGTTGAGGCACTAAAAGCGGAAAAAGCGAAAGCGAGTGCTTTGACGGACGCACAAAGCCTATTTAATCAGCGCGACAACGCCGAATCCCTTGAGGCGTTGCTTAAAAAGTATAACGCCCCTGAAGGTTTGACAGTTGATCGGCTCTCAGTACAAGAAAGCAACCTATTCTCACTGAGTGCCAGTAGCAACTATATTTCGGGTATGGGGAATTCTGATGAAGTGATGTTTGCCGCATTTCAGATGAAGATGGATGAAATTGGGGGTCCCTTCAAAGGTAACTCTTCCGTGTACATCGTTCAGCTTGTTGAGCGACAGGAACCGGATGTCGAAGCGTTCCAAATGGATCCGGCTGAAAAGACGCGACACCTTCAGACAATCATCCAAGCGAAAAAACGGGAGACATATTTGAAC
Organism: Candidatus Poribacteria bacterium; assembly: GCA_028820845.1. Classification (NCBI taxonomy): domain Bacteria; phylum Candidatus Poribacteria; species Candidatus Poribacteria bacterium. The sequence goes on along the minus strand of JAPPII010000015.1, from coordinate 130,388 downwards.
TGGTTCGCTGCACGCAAAAAGAGTAGTGAACTCTGGATTCATCCAGATTACCGTTAATTTTTAATCTGCTCAGGACTTACGCAATTTTAGCCGTAGCATGCTCTGTGAGATAGGGATCCTCGAAGAAATACAGACTGTTTGCGGACACAAACTGGAAAGTTTGTGCTACAAAAGAACATCCTGCGTAAGTCCTACCGCTGTTAGATACGATGTGATTGGGCGGGGTCCACGTGCCTCGCCCTTTTTCGCGTCTGCTGGCAAGATTTCCTACTGATCGTTTCTACCTTAACAAAACGACCAGGACTTACGCAAAATTGCGTTGAAACATCTATCTTCAGACAGCAAAGACACTTACTTTCATAGGATCGGTGCGGTTAGAAACCGCACCTACCAATGAAGTGCGTAAGTCCTACCGACGCTATAAATAAGGGTAGGTGGCATCGGGGTGATAGTCTGGCAGCAAAGCATCGTGTGTTTGCCCTGTGATGAGGCTTGTGCCATCGGTGAAGCGTTCGGGACGGTGGCGAAGAAACTCAATTAGGCGATTTCGCCACGGGATTAAATGGGGTTCAGCCCCGCTCTGGCTTGCCAGATCGCGTGTTTCATGCGGATCGTCCTTCAGATTAAAGAGGTGTTCTCGACCGGTTTGGGAGTACCAGATGTACTTATGGTGTCCGTCTGTCACATAGTGGCTGCCGTGATTGTAATCGTAACACCCTGAATGCTCGCCGTGCAGACAGTCTCGCACCCGATCAGTGTCACCTTGCATGATGGGTAGTAGGCTCCTACCCGTGCAGGTGCTTGGCGTCTCAACACCAGCTGCGTCCAGAATAGTGGGCATAATGTCTTGTAGGCCGACGGGACTTTGACAAACAGATTCTTTTGGGGAACCCCATTTCGCCGGTGCCCGCATTAAAAATGGAACTCGAGCGGAGGCTTCATAGGACCAGGTTTTACGGTACAAATTATGATCACCAAGCATCTCGCCGTGGTCGGAGGTGAAAATGACCAGACAGTCTTTCATTCCGCCTGTATACTGAATCAGACGACCGATCTGATCGTCGATGAAGTTAATCATCCCGTAATAGGCAGCTCGGGCGCAGCGCATGTCGTAGTCATCGAGACGGATTTCCCATGCATTTGGATCCAATCCCTTCTGAGGGTCCTTAAATTCGGGTGCCCAATCGCCAACCACGGGTGGTGGGAGATCCCGCTGGATGTAGCGTTGGTAATAATGCGCTGGTGGTGTCAGTGGTGGATGCGGGTCTATAAAAGAGATGTTGAGAAAAAAAGGGGCTGTCGGATCGCGTTTTTGCAAGAAATTGAGTGCGCGATCAATACACCAAAACGTGTGCATCTGTTCTTCGGAGAGATGGTGCGGACGGCCAACCCATCCGTTCGCAGAGACACCGTGTGCCATACCTGGATCAACATCGTTGCGGCCGTGGTATTGTCGCAGCCAATCGACGTAGTCGTTGTGGTTCCCGCGGGTGGCATCAGCCAGCTGGAGGTGATCAAAGCCGTATCGCTTCCGAGGCGGGGTCAAATGCAGTTTGCCGATCATCTCGGTTTGATAACCTGCTGCGGACAACTCGCCTGCTAAGGTATGAGGTGGATTCCACTGGGCGCCTCTAAATCCGACTGCCCCGTTCGCCGCGGGTGCGGTTCCAGTCATAAGACTACGCCGGGCGGGAATGCAGCTTGGGCATTCAGCGTATCCACGGCGAAAGTGCGTGCCGGTGCGACCGATCCAGTCGAGGTTTGGGGTTTGCAGGCAATCAGGACCGTCAGGATCCAGTCCCAGGCAATCGCCGCGTTGCTGGTCAGTGGTAATCAGAAGGATATTAGGGCGGGTGTCAGACATCTCAAACTCCATGCGACCAAGCGTCAAACGAGCGATTCACCGAGCTGAGCGGTGTGCAGCGATTAATTATTAATTGAGAAGTTTGTAGAAAAAGTTACGACGTTTGGGAATATACCCTAACTCAGCAATCGTCCTTTCAATCTCCTCAATCGGCATGCAATAGACGGTTCCGGCTTGGCTGACCACGTTTTCCTCTATCATTGTGCCGCCCATGTCATTTGCGCCGAATTTCAGGGAAAGTTGCCCAATTTTAGGACCTTGCGTAACCCACGAAGACTGAAAATTGTCGAAATTATCCAGAAATAATCGAGAGATGGCAAGTGTCTTAAGGTACTCAAAACTTCCCGCTGGCGGTATATGCTCCATACGTGTGTTAGCGGGTTGTAGGGACCAGCAGATAAAAGCCGTAAATCCACCCGTCTCATCTTGCAAGTCACGTAAACGTACGAGATGCTCAACCCGTTCAGCGTAGCTTTCTACGTGTCCATACATCATTGTTGCACTCGACTTAAGTCCGACCAGATGCCCTTGCCGCATGACTTCCAACCATTCGTCAGCGGTACATTTCTTGGGGCTAATCTCGTTGCGAGCGTGTTCGGTGAGAATCTCCGCGCCACCGCCGGGGATCGAATCGAGTCCTGCGTCTCGTAAACGGCTAAGTGTTTCTCGAAGCGGCATACGATTTATCTTGGCGAACCAGTCCAACTCGGGCGGTGAAAACCCGTGAATGTGGATGCGGTAATTCGCTTTAATCCATCGAAGGAGGTCTTCGTACCAGTCGAGTTTTAGTTTTGGGTGTAAACCGCCTTGCATGAGAATCATCTCACCGCCGAGGTCAATCGTTTCCTGAATTTTTTTTCCAAGTTCGTCCCGCGCCATGACATAGGCATCCGGATCCTTGCGATGTCGGTAAAACGCGCAGAAATCGCAATCAACATAACACCAATTGGTGTAGTTGATATTCCTGTCAATAATATAGGTGATGTACCCTTCAGGGTGTTTCCGTTGCCGAATGGCATCTGCGGCGTGTCCTAAGGCGAGTAGATCGTGGCTCTTGAAAAGCGTCAGACAATCGTCAAAGTCTAATCGTTCTCTGGCAAGCGATTTTTCGAGAATGGGCTGGATGTTTGTATCCATTTAGAAGTTTCCTTTGATTTTGTAACAATAGCGGCACAATTCTATATCTCAATTCTACCACTTTAAAATTAAATTGTCAACTTTTCTGCGATTTTAACTTGACTTTTTTGGAAAATCGGGTATAATTAATAATTGCGCTTAACAATCTGGATCCGTCTATAATGGGGAGAGGTATCAATGAATGAAGTTGTTTACAACGAGGATTTGGTGAAAACAGTGGAAAATAAATATCTTGCGGTAAATGTTGTTGCGAAACGTGCGCGGCAAATAAATGCGGATGGTTTACCGATCGTCCGTCCAAGTGCAGGAAATAAAAAACAGAAACCCGTCGCTATTGCCACACAAGAATTAGTTGAGGGGAAGCTTCATTATAAACAGGGTGAAGCGGAAGCGCCCGATTCCAGTGCAGTCTCAATTTTTACGGATCCTCAAGACGCAAATGATGAGAGCGATATCTTCAATGAAGAAATCGTTTCTGACGCATCGCAGCAGCCTGAAGAAGAGGAACGCGAAGAAGGACTCTAATCTGGGTGAATCGGAGGATATTTTCTGCTGAAAGTGCTTCTCGGTTCCAGAGAAAAATCACTTGACAATCTACAGTAGAGCGGGTATAATTATAAAATGTCTGTTTGCTGACGTGGCTCAATGGTAGAGCAAGTGATTTGTAATCACTAGGTTGGAGGTTCGATTCCTCTCGTCAGCTTTTATTTGGGGGTATGCTTGAGTGGTCAAAAAGGGCAGACTGTAAATCTGTTGGCAATGCCTACGGTGGTTCGAATCCATCTGCCCCCATCTGTTATTTTAGTTAAAGTCGTAAGATTATTGAGATTCTGCGGGAGTAGCTCAGCTGGTAGAGCATTGGCCTTCCAAGCCATGTGTCGCGGGTTCAAATCCCGTCTCCCGCTTGTTGATGTTTTTTATCTATGCCGACGTAGCTCAGTCGGTAGAGCGCGTCCTTGGTAAGGACGAGGTCACCGGTTCAATCCCGGTCGTCGGCCCCACTTAACTACTAAAGTAGAGCGTTTATTATGCCAAGAGATATTGCACAGTTAGCCTGTGATGCATGCAATCGGCGGAATTATGTGACGACCCGTAACCGTCGGACGAATCAAAATCGGTACGAACGGAAGAAGTACTGTCGCTTTTGTCGAAAGCATACAGTTCACAAAGAAACACGATAACTTTTAAGTAGGCATTGCCTTAAGCGTGAGATTTTCTCGCTTAGGTTTGTATGTTGTCCTACGAAACTCTTGCAGGCCAGTAGCTCCAACGGCTAGAGCGTCGGTCTCCAAAACCGAGTGTTGGGGGTTCGAATCCCTCCTGGCCTGCCTTTTAACTTATGATAACTCGTTTAAAAAATTACATTCAGGGGATTAATCTGGAGTGGCAGAAGGTCACCAAACCCGACATAAAAGAGGTTCAGGGTAGTACGATTACAGTCATTGTTGCGTCTGCGCTGTTAGGATTATTTATCGGTTTGGTGGACGGTAACTCTGCTTTCCCTGCATGGAGTAGCCCCTTAAGTTGGGTTGTTTTGATAGCCCTTCCGATCCTCGTTTTCTTTTTTGTTAAAAGTTGGGAAAACCAACCTCGGAGTAGCAGAGAAGCGAGGGCATCCGACGATGACTCGCTCTTCGGAAGCGAGCAAAACCGGAAGTTGGTGGCGACAGCAATAGCGTGTGTTCCTTTAATCGCCGTTGTTGTGAGTCGATACCTTTTGAACACTTCACTCGAAGGCTTCGGTATGGCTTTTCTTAGAACACTCTTTATTCGCTAATGGCTTTGGGTTTTTTAATAGCACAATTGACTTAATCGTGAATCAGAATATGGATGGATACTGGTACGTTGTTCAGATATATACCGGACATGAAAAGAAGGTTAAACTCAGCCTTGATAATATGATTGCAAGGGAAGAGTTACAGGATGAAATTTTGCAGGTGAACGTCCCCGAAACCGAAGTGGTGGAGGTAAAAGACAGTCAGCGCAAAGTCAGTATCCGTCCTTCTTATCCAGGGTATGTTCTCATTAATACCACCCATGAGCTGGGTCCACATGTCGATAGTCAGATTGGGCAGAGAAGTTGGGCACTCATACAAGAGACCCCTGGTGTTATGAATTTCTTGGGTCCGCCTGCTCATCCATCGCCTCTAAGTCCTGAAGATGTTGAAGCGATGTTACAGATGTCGACGGAGGAAGAGGAAGTTCCGCCAACACCACTCATCGAATATGAGGTTGGTGATAAGGTGAAAGTGATAAATGGTCCCTTCAGTGGATTTCCGGGTGAGATTGAAGAAGTTGATATGGTGCACCACCGTTTGCGTTTGAGTATTTCGCTTTTCGGACGCTCAACATCTGTTGATCTCGGAATGCTTGAAGTTGAGCAATTAAACTAAAACGCAATAGTGTTGTTTTCTAAACGCACTGTAGAATTCACAAAATTCAGGACAGGAAGAACAATGGCAAAAAAAGTGGCAGGTGAAGTTAAGCTCCAATTGGTATCCGGACAGGCAACACCGCAACCGCCCGTTGGGCCGAGTCTTGCACCTTATATGATTAATCTGCAGGAGTTTATCAAATCCTTTAACGCCCAGACGCAGCATCAAACCGGTATGGTGGTCACGACAATCATCACGTGTTATAGCGATAGATCGTTTGCGTTCGTCGTGAAATCCCCACCCGCCGCGGTCTTGTTGAAATCCGCAGCGAAGATCGCTAAAGGTTCAGGGGAACCGAACCGAAATAAGGTCGCTTCCGTCAAAATGGAGCAGATTCGCGAGATCGCACAGACAAAGTTGCCTGATTTGAATACCACAGACTTAGAGGCTGCGATGCGGATGGTGGAAGGCACCGCCCGCAGTATGGGGCTTACAATTGAATGAAGTCTTTGGGTGTGGATGAACCGTAGTATCGTCCGCATACGAGGAAATTCGCTTTGAAACAGGGCAGATAGAGATGCCCTGTAAGTATCGGAGAATAACATGGCGAAAAAAGGGAAGCGATACCGCGAAATTAAAGAACAGGTGGACAGGTTCAAACTTCACACGGTTGATGAGGCTGTCTCGCTCCTGAAAAAAACCAGCAAGGCAAAGTTTGATGAGACGGTAGATTTGGCATCGCGTCTCGGTGTAGATGCTCGACAAGCCGATCAGAATATCCGCGGCACCGTTGCCCTCCCATACGGGACGGGTAAATCTGTCCGGGTTGTCGTTTTTGCCCAAGGCGACCCGGCACGACAAGCCGAAGAATCTGGGGCGGATTTTGTCGGAACAGACGAATTGGTAGATAAAATTGCTGATGGATGGCTTGAGTTTGATACAGCAATTGCTACACCAGACTTGATGCGGAGTATTATGCCAAAACTCGGACGTATCCTTGGACCCCGAGGGCTGATGCCTAATGCGAAGGCTGGCACTGTCACAATGGATGTTGCCGAGGCTATTCAAAGTGTCAAAGCCGGACAGATTGAATATAGAATAGAACGATCCTCTGGTGTTGTTCATGTCCCAATTGGGAAAGTCTCTTTTGAAGAAGAAAGCATTAAAGGGAATCTTAACGCGGTGATGGGTGCACTCGTTGCTGCTCGGCCGTCAGCCATTAAAGGCAGATATATTCGGAGCGTGGCAATTTCATCAACAATGGGAGCGGGCATCCGAATAGACCCACAACAATTTGTGTAAGTTCCGTGAAATGCTAAGATTCTATGGAATAGCCCTTACAATTAAATAAAGTCGTAGACCGTAGGTGCCGTTGGCTTAATTGCCTACCGAGGCTTAGATGGAATAAAAGCAGCAGAAGTTTTTCGGGTAGAACGTAACCGTTCTTCATTCGTCTCTTTCTTGCCTTTTGATATGAGCCTCCAGCAGCCAATGGGGGCTTTTTGCATGTAATCTTGTGTTGAATTAAACAGTTTGTTGGGTGTCGGGGTGCCGCACCTCGACTCCATATAACGCGAGTAGAAAGGAGCTGACATGATGCCGAATCAGGCAAACGTTCAGCAGGTAGAACAAATTCGTGAACTTTTTGAGGGCGCGGATGTTGTGCTTTTGGCAGATTTTCAGGGTCTTACTGTCCCAGAGGTGAATGAACTGCGGAATCAACTTCGAGCGGCAGAAGTCCAGTATAAAGTCTGTAAGAACACATTGGTAAATGTCGTTGCCCAGGAAAGGGGTATTGAAGGGCTGGAGCCTTATCTCAAAGGCAATACGGCTCTTGCTACCAGCACGGATCCGGCGGCATCGTCAAAAATTTTATTTCAATTTGGCGAAGCACACGAAAATTTTAAGGTTAAAGGTGGGATTCTTGGAACGCAAGTGGTTGACGCTGCAGGCGTTGAAGCCCTCCAAGATATGCCGTCACGAGAGGTTATGCTCGCCCGCGCTGTGGGGACTATCGGTGCGCCGCTCACCGGGCTCGTCAATACCTTACATCAAGGTTCACCTATCACAGGTATGGTGAATGTACTCAGTGGAACAATACGTCAGGTAGCCTCCGTGCTCACGCAGGTTGCTGATCAAAAGAAAGAGGCGGAAGACGCCTAACACAAGCGCCAGTCTTTAGACTGTGGTGCTATCACAGAAAGGAATAGAAAAATGGCTGCAGATATGGATAAAATGATTGACGAAATCAGTAATATGACCGTTTTAGAACTGTCTGAACTGGTCAAAGCGTTGGAAGATAAGTTTGGTGTCAGTGCCTCAGCGGCTCCGGCAGTCGCTATGCCAGGGATGATGCCCGCTGCCGCTGCGCCAGGCGCAGAGGAAGCTGCCGAACCGGAAGAGAAAACGGAATTTGACGTTCAACTCAAAAGTTTTGGCGGAAAGAAAATTCCTGTTATTAAAGAGGTCCGCGCGATTACTGGACTCGGCTTAAAAGAAGCGAAAGAGAAAGTCGAATCCGCACCCGTCGTCATTCAGGAAGCTGTCTCCAAAGAGGATGCCGAGAAAACAAAAGAGCAACTTGAAGCACTCGGTGCTGAAGTTGAGATTCTCTAAGTGTAGACACACTGTTTTACGTAATAGACCGTGCGTGCTAAAGCCGCACATGATAGGTAAGCCCATTATGGTTCTTGAGCATAGCGATGCACGAATCCATCGCGCTACAGCGGACTGTAATGGGTTTTCGTTTTTTGTTAGGACTTACGCAATTTTGATTGTGAGGCGTTCTATTAGATGGAGATACTTGGACGAACATGGACGTTTTTGTGGCACAACCTAACAGGTTATGCTACAAAAAAGCAGCCTGCATAAGTCCTAATTCTTTATAAATGTTCAGTATCGTTGATGTTTTTTATCTCGTTTTCAGCCAACTTGCAGTTGGTGGGTTTGTTCTCCTTTTCTTGGTTCCGAAAGGATTGGTAGGATCAAACTTCTATCGTTTGATGGGAGTGATTTATCTACTCGTAGGTGGTTTGTCGCGCTGTGCGAACCTTGCCCTTTATCAGCAACCCGTTACGTTTCTCAACTTTTTCGGATACTGGCAGCATCCAGAATCTATTTCCGTCATTAGTTTTTTCCTCATTGTACTTGTTTGGACATTGACGTGGTGGTTCAAAGCATCACTGCTCACGCGAATCACTTTCTGGGGCGGCGTAATTTCTGGCGTGGTATGGATCATTTTAAGTGCCCAGCGTTACTTGCAAATTATCCAGATCCCCGGCGAAATGTTTCTGTTACCCATCCAATTCTTGGCTGCTGCGGTGTTACTGGGTGCTGTCCACACGGGTATGTGGTTTGGTCACTGGTACCTCGTAGTCCCCGATTTACCGGTGCGCTATCTGAAACGGTTTAACAGTGGGCTCCTCTATACGCTTTTGGTGATGGCACTATTGCTCTGCCTGAATTTCTTTTTCAGACAACAATCGACAAATGTTGTTTCTTTTAACCTCTTTTATCATATCATTTTCGGGATGCGAGTGCTTATAGGTATTGCTGGCACGCTGTTACTCTATTTCATTACATGGGACTGCTTACGTCCTAAGTCCGTCGCCCGCGACGAACTTGGCGCGACACGCGCTGCAACTGGCTTCCTTTTCATTGCCATTATTACGGTCTTCATTGGTGAATTTTGCAGCCGATTGCTGCTTTTGGAGATGCGATTTATCCTCTAATTAATTCTGATGGTCTATATCGAATTTCGTTGTAATTTAAAATCAGATATGCTAAAATAACACCATGCATTAGAAGTTTAAGGAGGCATATCGTAGTGAAATCTCAAATTTTTTATGAACCCGAATCAATGAGCCTTGAAGATAGACCCGTTCCAGCACCGGGGGACGACGACTTGTTAGTTCAAGTGCGTTCAGTAGGTATCTGTGGTTCGGATGTCGCATATTATTTCGGTAATAGTTCACTTGAAACCGATGATGGCAAAGGTCCGCTGATTCTGGGGCATGAATTCACGGGTGAAGTCGTTGAAGTTGGCAGTGAAGCAAGGACAGCAGGTGGGTTTAAAGTCGGTGACCGAGTTGTTGTTAACCCCGTTCAATCGAACCCAAATTCTTTCTGGAGTCAGAAGGGGTTGTCCAACTTGTGTCCGGAGAAACGTGTTCTGGGTGTAGGCGTTGATGGTGGTTTCGCGGAATACGCGGTTTCTGACTATCGCTGGACGGTCAAACTACCGGACAACGTCACGTATGACCAGGGTGCCTTAACGGAGCCTTTGGCATGTGGACTCTATGCAGTTAACAATCTCAACGCTGAAGCCGGACAGACCGCTGTCGTTTTTGGACCTGGACCTATCGGTTTGATGATGGTGCAAATCCTGAAAAGCCGCGGCTTAGAAAACGTCCTACTCGTTGGCACTCGCGATTATCGCTTAGATTGCGGTAAGGAACTCGGCGCAGATGTAGTCATTAACGTCAGCGATACCAGCTCTCCACATTACGTTGAAGACTTAGGTGCCGCAATTCAGGAACTCAATAATGGAGAATTGGCAGACCGCGCAATTACGGCAACCAGTTCCCTTGACGCAATTCACACCGCCTTAGACGTCACCGGTCGGCATGCAACCGTCGTTATCTTCGGGCTTCCCGGCGACACGGATGTGATGCAAGTCCCAATTCTTGATACCATCCTCATGGATAAAACTATCAGATTCTCTTGGCTTGCCCCCGATACTTGGGAGGAAGCGGTGCAGCTCATTTCGAGTGGCGATGTCGATATGGACAAAATTATCAGCCACGAATTCCCACTTGAATCACTGGTTGAGGGAATAACGAAGGTACGCAATCGTGAAGACAGTTGCACAAAAGGAATAATAAAAGTCTCCGCGTAAGCGATATAGAACATGGGTATCCCATTTTTCGTTGTTTTTGTCCTTTCAATCGCTTTTCTGTCGCTTGGGATAACTGGGTGGGGTGACTTCGTTTCGGTGGAGTGGGATAAGCAAAATTCATCCGATGCAACCAGCGATCCTGCAGCTGTCACCCCTTATCTTAGTTTTCAATCCGATTATTGGGCAATCGCGCGGTGCTTTATAGGGTTTCTGCTGTTTTTGGTGAGCCTTTATTTTATGGGGTTCTTTCTCTATCTTGAAGAACGAGAAAGTGGCAGGATTATGAAGAACGTTAAGAGTTTTGCCAAACTACGGCAGTTTCTTGAACGACACCAAAAAGGAGGCCTCTCGCGATGAAGGCGCGTTGAAGGATAGAGCCTGTTAGTATGGAACAACAAATAAAGAACGACTTACTTCTTCGCGCATCGCGATGCCTGCCGGTGGCGCGCGTGCCTGTGTGGATGATGCGGCAGGCTGGAAGATCAGATCCCCTTTATCGGCAGATTCGGCAAGAGATTAACCTCCCTTTGGAACGTCTTTTCCGAACCTGCCCTACCCCGATGTCGGAGACCGATGTAGAGTGGGCGGTCAAAATCTCACTTCTGCCGAAGCGCATCGGTGTCGATGCCATCATCGTCTACAAAGATATTCTCACACCTCTCGCACCAATGGGGGCACACTTCCGATTTGCCCCCGGTCCCATTTTAGACTCGCCGATTCGGACGCAAGCACAAGTCGATGCGCTTCAGCCACTCCATGATCCCTCAACGCAATTAGCATTTACTGGACGGATCATTCACGATCTACGCCAGACTTTGAATGAAGCACTACCGCTCATCGGTTTTGCCGGTGCACCTTTGACGCTTGCGTTCTTCCTTATCGCGGGCGAAAGTCCCATCAAGCGAGGTGCTGGTGTATCCGAGAAGGCGACCCCGATTTTCCAAATGATAGAGGAAACTCCTGAACTCCTACATTGTCTTTTGGACAAGTTGACGGATATGACAATCCATTACTTAAACTACCAGATTAGCCAAGGCGTTCAAGTGGTACAACTCTTCGAGTCGATTGCGGATGTCTTGCCGCGCCAGATCTATGAAAACTTCGCTTTCCCTTATCACCAACGCATTTTTGCTGAGGTGAACTCGGAAACACCCCGGATACTCTTCGCAAAAGAGTGTTCGTATCTCGATTTAATGCACCAGAGTGGCGCGGATGTACTCAGTGTCGGAAAATGTGTTGATCTCGGTAAAGTTAGAGACTTGACAAACCGGACTGTCGCTTTTCAGGGGAACGTTGATAACGATATCCTTCGAGACGGGACACCCGCCGACATCACGGCAGCTGTCAAGGCTTGCTTAGAACAGGGCGAAAAAACAGGGCATATCTTGAACCTGAGCCATGGACTCCATAGAGATACGCCTTTTGAAAACGTTAAACATTTTGTAAATATCGCGAAAACGCTACAGGAAAGTTGATGAGAAACATGTTGGAAAATCCTTTTGCCCCACGGCAATATGGAGAACTCGTTAAAGTAACGGAACGCGTGTATCTGTTTCGTAATATCGTTAATTCCTCAATCATCATTGGGGATAAGGGGATCGCAGTAATTGATACACAGGTAAATCAAACGATGGGGCAGCGCCTCCTTAAAGCGATTCGCACCCTCACAGATAAACCCATTCTGTACGCAATTAACACACACTATCACTGGGATCATACAAATGGAAATACTGTTTTTCACGGTGCAGGCGCAACCGTTGTTGCACGTGAAATGACAAAAGACTTTATGGTGAACAGATCACCGCGACAGGAGGCGTTCCTGCGTTCTCGTGGTTTCACGCTTGGCGATGCGCCATTTCTCCCGCAGCAGACGTTTGAACATGAAACCGAAATCGATTTAGGCAATCAACCGCTGCACCTTGTTCATTTGGGGAAGGCGGAGACTGATGATGCGACTGCCATTCGAGTGCCAGCGGAAGGGTGTATTGTCTCTGGTGATACCGTCATGACAGGGAGTTTTCCTATCTTTGGACAACCCGTTATGAATGAAGGACTCATGGCAAATCACGATTGGATTGACACAATTCGTGAACTTCGCACTTATACACCAGAACACGTACTTCCTGGACACGGCCCCTTAGCACACGATGCCGAAATCGATTTGTTGCTTCAGATTGAGACCTATTTTCTAACAGAAGTTCGCAAACGTTTTGAGCAGGATATGCCTTTGCCGACCTTGTTGGCTGACATGGAAGTCAATTTTCCGAGTTGGATTCGGGATATTGCTGAGGTCTGGGGAACACCGCGTTACGCGATTTTGAGGGTGTACCGCGGGTTAATCGATGATCCAGAACCGGGTTGGCAGCATTTCAAACCCTCAGCGATTCCAGAAGCGAACCCGGAGAAGCTACATCAGCGGACACGCGAGCTTGAGGACTTGGAAGCCTATTGCGAAACTGCTGAAGAAGTCGCAGAGGGCAACGACTTCGGCTTAGCTATTGCTATTTTGAAGACTGCAACTGAAAAACATTCAAACCTACCCGATGCCTGGACCGCTTATGCAGATATGCTCACACAGGCATCCCGAACAGTGTCGAGTGTGCTTGAAAAGGGTGATTTCTTCGCTGAGGTAGAAAGGGCTTTGGATATTGCACTTGAACTAAACCCCGATTATGCACCCGCCCATCTCCAACGGGGTTATAACCGTATTCTTTCTGCTTATCGTAACGGTGATGAAACAGAATCTGGACTCAAGTCGATCTATAGAGCCTTGGTCGGTGGACTTCACGGCACGCAGCTCGCACAGGCGTATTTTTCTATTGGACTTGCACATCGGGCAAATGGAAACGAGACACTTGCACGCGAGGCTTTTGCAAGCGCAATTGCCGCTGATGCAACGTTTATGCCGGCACAATTCGCCAATATGGCATAAAAGGAGGCAAAATGAAGTATGATAGTGTTCTGTTAGTCGCATTCGGTGGACCAACACCGGGATGCTGCCAACAATACGATAGCGACGCATGTCCTGGCGAAGCCTACTGCTTTGTCAAAGGCATTGTCGGGCCAGCTAAATCTCAAATAGAACGCATAAAAGACATCTCTGCACATTATATAAAATTAGGTGGATTTTCGCCGTTTAACGAATTGACTTTCGGGCAAGCCACCGCATTAGAAAACATACTGAAAAAACGAGGTTTGCCACTCCCTGTTTATGCCGGATTCAGACATTGGAACCCGTATTTAAAAGAGGTCATCGCGGAGATGGCACAAAAAGGACACCGCAAAACCCTCGGTATCATCATGGCACCGCACCAGTCCAAAGTCAGTTGGGAATGGTATCAACAAACTGTGAAAAAAGGGATTGAGGCAATTGATGGTGAGAAACCGACTGTCGATTATCTCGATCCATGGTACACACATAACGGTTATGTCGGTGCTATCGCTGAAATTATCAAAACCGCATCTGGCGACAAATTAGAACGTGCCGAACTTGTTTTCACAGCACACGCGATTCCGCTATCATCAGCGGATACCTCACCTTACACCCAACAATTTGAAAAAACTGGCAAAGCCGTTGCTCAAGCGATTGGAAAATCTCGGTTTGGTTTGGCATACCAAAGTGCTGTAGAGAACAGCCCGATACCGTGGACGCAACCGGATATCAACGATTGGATTAAAGCCCAAAAAGCGAAAGGCGTTGGTACTATTGTCGCATCTCCAATCGGTTTTCTTTGTGACCATGTTGAAGTTCTCTATGATCTGGACATAGAAGCGACGGAAACCGCTGCGTCGTGCGACGTTGATTTTATTCGGGCAGGCACTGTTGGTGACCACCCTAAATTTATCAGCATGTTAGCGGACTTCGTCTGTGAGAAATCTGTAAACGGTTAGGAGGCGTGTAAAAAATGAGACACACAACAAAAATAGAGATTGCCAATCTAAAAGATATGTTTCTGGCAGAAGCAGGTATTATTCCCCAAGAAGACGTTCGGCAGTTAACAGTTGAGGATGCGCTTGTTGATACTGGAGCGACTCGGTTGTCGCTGCCCAAACCGCTTATTGACCAACTGGGTTTGGCACCTGTCGGGAATGCGAGGACAATGACCGCGAACGGTATCGCATCCCGGACTATCTATTCGGCAGTCGAATTTACTGTGATGGAACGAAAGGGGAATATACAGGTAACAGACTTGCCTGCGAACGCACCTGTTCTTGTAGGACATATCATCTTGGAAATGCTGGACCTCTGTGTTGACATCAGAAAAGGGCTCATCTATAATCCAGCACACGACAATGAATGGATTGAGGAGCAGCTCTAAGCGATCAAACAACATGGAAATTTAGATTGAGAATTCTTTATGTCGGAAAACTTGGGTAGGAAGCGTGCCATTGTTGTCGGAGGCGGTATTACAGGGTTAGCGGCGTGCTACCGCTTGCAACGCGAAGCAGCACAGCGCAATATTCCGCTTGATGTCACGCTTCTTGAAGCGGCTGCGAGCGTCGGTGGTGTGATTCGTACCGAGCATCGCGATGGATTCCTCCTTGAGCACGGTCCCGATGCTTTTCTCTCAACAAAACCGGCGGCGAAAGCACTCTGTGAAGAACTTGGGATTGCGGATCAATTCATTGGAACTAATCCAAAAGTCCGTCGGAGTTTTGTCGTCCGAAATGGTGAATTGCACCCCGTCCCTGAGGGCTTTTACTTGATGGCCCCCGGGTCTTTCAAGCCATTTTTAAAGAGCCCACTCTTCAGTTGGCACGGTAAGCTGCGAATGGCAATGGAGCTCTTTATTCCACGCCGGGGCAGGGATACGGATGAAGCCGTAGCACACTTCGTCAGACGGCGGCTTGGGACCGAGGCTTTCACACGGATAGCGCAACCTATGATAGGTGGTATCTATACCTCGGATGCTGAAAACCTCAGTCTAAAGGCGACCTTTCCAAGATTTTTGGAAATGGAAAATACACACGGCAGTATTATCAAGGCACTCCGCGCACAAAAAAAGCAGGCAGTCGAAACAAGTCAAGGGACAAGTGGTCCTCGCTATAGTCTGTTTCTCTCATTCAAATCTGGCATGCAGACCTTGGTTGACACGCTCACTGAAGCTGTATCTGACTGTATTAAGTTAGGTGCCAGAGTGGAACATATCCAGCATACCGATGATACTGGATGGCGCGTTTCGCTGGCTAACGGAAATGTGCTTAATTCGGAACTCCTCTGCATTGCTCTACCAGCACTACAAACGGGCGCGCTTATCGAAAATGTGTCCATACCACTCGCCACTCAGATTAATGCGATTCCATACGCTTCTTCTGCGACTGTTAATTTGGCGTTCCGTCGTGCTGATGTTACACATCCATTGGATGGTATGGGGTTTGTCGTTCCGGCTACAGAAAACCTTTCTATCATTGGTTGTTCGTTCAGCAGTGTTAAATTTGAAGGGCGTGCCCCAACCGAACAGGTCCTGTTACGTGCCTTCGTTGGTGAACCGAAGTCTAAACAGTCTGAAAGTGAACTGATTGGATTGTGCCAAGCGGATCTAACGCCGATCCTCGGGATCAAAAGTGCGCCACAGTTTACTGTCGTTAGTAAGCATCCGCAGGCAATGGCGCAGTATCAAGTAGGACACCAAGAGGTCGTTAACACTGTGGAGCGACTTTCCAGCGGCTTGCCGGGGTTTGCCGTTGCGGGAAACGGTTATCACGGTGTGGGAATCCCAGATTGTATTCGCAGTGGGGAGACAGCAGCGATCTCGCTCTTAGATAGGTTGTGAGAAAAGACGATGGATTTCACACTAACACGCCGAGGTATGATCAGTGTCGGTTTTGGGCTTTTCGGATGTGTTTTCGTCACGCTAATTGGTGTCCTTACGCTGCGTGCTGACAACCATACGGAGGGTGTGGCAGCGGCGTATCAAGGATTTCGAGATGGAAAGTGCCAAAGCTGCCATCCGGCAATCTGGAGGGAGTGGGAAAATTCCATGCACGCCAAGGCGTGGGTCGATGAAATCTATCAAACCGCTGCAAGTCAAGTCCCTGACAGAGAAACGAAATGCGATCAGTGCCATGCCCCGCAGCCGGTGCTCGTCACAGGTGTCGGGAAAATGCCGAAACTGAGAAATACGGACCGGGAAGCTGGGGTTTCATGTCTTGTTTGCCATCTTGATGCACAAGGTGCGATGCATGGACCTCCAGCAAGCGCGGAAACCTATTTTCATGCCAACGTAACCAATCCTGTTTACACCGATCCAACTGCTCTCTGTAGCACCTGTCACGGTCAACCGACTGTCCCGGAACACGATCAAGTTTCCAGTTTTCTTGGTAGTGGATTCGCTGAGAAAAACCAAGGTTGTGCCACATGTCACATGCCGGTTGTAACCCGATTACAAAGCACGGCGAGTTATGAGAGTATCAAAGGTAGGAAGCATACTTGGCGTGGCAGTCGGAGTGTTGCACAACTCAGACGCGCAGCGAATCTTCAACTCGAATACACAACTGGAAAGGTAGAGGTCAAACTTCTGAGTAAGACCGGACACGTCTTACCGGGAGGAACTTTGCGCACGATCATACTTGAGGTGGCTCTTTTCGCCTCAGACGACACTGAGAGTCAGAAGCAACGCATCTTAATTGCTGCCGAGAATGGTAACCGTCTCCTCCCAGACGAGAATAGGACTTATACTTTTAATAATGTACCTGCTGCCCCCGGTGATACAATCAAAGCCCGGTTGATGTATCAATTGACACCGAAGACATTGGTGTCTGAATGGATATTAATGGCAGAGGCGATTCATGTTGTGCGTTGATACAGTGGGAATTTTTGTAGAAGGGATTTCCCAATCCCGATTAAGTGTTCATGTTCGGTAAGGAGTCAAAACCGAGCAATCGCTTTAGTGTCGGTGTTGCACGTGAGATAACGTCGTCCGATACCAATTTCAGGTGTGCTTGTTGTGGTTTTAAAATAGAACGACAGAAGAAACCGAGTAACCCAACACGCGGTACATTCGTTTTATTTTCTGAAGAACCGTGCCATATCGCACCATTGACAATCAAGACGGATCCTCGCGGTCCACAAATTTGCAACTCATCGGCGTATTCAACCCCGGATTCAGGCAATGTCTCAAGCCGTCGATGACTTCTCGGCACACAACTGGTTGCCCCATTTTCGAGTGTCCAGTCGTCCAGAAACCATACACTGTTAGCAACCATGGGAAAACTCGGACGCGGTGTGGGTAATGCAGATAACGGGTAGTCGATGTGGAGTCCTGCATCGGGCGCGCCGGGATAAAGCACATTTACTGTAAATGAGCTCAAGGTGCAATCGGGACCGAGTAGATATTCCATTGCTGCGAGCATCTTTGGTTGTTGGATAGCTTCTTCAAAGATCTCGCCTTTGTCAATAAGGTTCCAGACGCGTTGTGCGCTGTCGTTAGCAAGATATGTATGGCTTTTACCGGCTTTCTGCTCAGCTGCAGCTAATGATAAAGCAGATTCTCGGAGTTGGTCAGTTGTATCAGAGGGTATTAGGCTTTCCAGAAGCAAAAGACCGTCGGTGTCGAGTTGGTTTTTTTCGGATTGCGTCAACATAAGATTGCCTCGATACATTTTTTCTTGACAGTTTAAGCGTTTTATAATAATATGTCAATTAGATTGTTGATTTCTTATGTAAACACTCGGAAATTTTCAGAGCAATATTGAAATTTTGATTTGACATGTTTTAAAGGTTGTGGTATCATATATAAGCAGACTGCAATTTAATCGATAGATATACCGATGCGGCGGGAACAAATATTCACCGATTGCATAAAAACATCACGTAACTGTAGGTTGATTTCGTTCAGAGCGTTTTTGTCCGAATGACTAAATCTCTCTATCACGTAACGATTATCTGCCACGTAACGATTAAATGTTTGCTTAATTTCGCCACTTTGTGTTAAAATAATAGAAAAATTCCCGCCAGGTCAAATATAGAAGTTGAGGTGTCGTTTTCCACTTGCTTTTGGCCTGTGCCTTATGTGATACAAACGCTATCCTAAGGCTACATCGGTATCGGGAAATTTTGGGTTCGTTGGTAGGATGTTATTTGGATGGGCAGACATCTACCCCAGTCGTTTTTGTTGTATTCGCGCGTGCCCATCTAAAAACTCAGTACTTAGTCTCGCTTGCGCGTAGACTTAATGAGGAGGATGAGTTAATGAAAAAACGAACACTCGTTTGTTTTTTGATTTTTACTTTGTGTGTTTTTTACAGTTCAATTCCGAACACTGTTTTAGGGCAGGAGGCTTCTCTCGCCCAACAGGTGTTTGAGGAGCACAGCGAGACGCTTCTACGTGAAGACATTCTGGCAGTTTTACCGGATGTTCTTAATGCCCTCAAGGATCCAGCATTTCAACAGAATCCTCAAGTTATAGCTCTTGGGGGGTTGGATGGAGCCTTGGATTTGGTTCTTTTGAATCCGGATCTTCTTCTTGTGGCTTTACCAGGGGCCGACCCGCAATTCGTAGATCTTCTTAAAACGGATCAGGATGTCCGAGCAATCTTTGAGGATGCAGATGTGCGGACGTTACTGAAGGATGCAGCGGCGATTGACGAGCTTGCAGGACTATTGAATGTCGGTGCTGAACCGCCTGTGGTAGAGCCACCCCCTGTAGTGGAGCCGCCGCCCGTAGTGGAGCCGCCGCCCGTAGTGGAGCCGCCGCCCGTAGTGGAGCCACCACCCGTAGTGGAGCCACCACCCGTAGTGGAGCCACCACCCGTAGTGGAGCCGCCGCCCGTAGTCGAAGTTCCAACGGTAGATCCTTTTGATCCCATTATGCCTACAAATGAGTCTCTTATTGGTAGGTCGCGGCTGGGTGGACTCTCGCTAAACGCTTCTTCCGGAAGGCTTTTTGTAGAGCAGATTATCCGAGCGTCTGGTCTGCCGCTTGAAGCAGAAACCTTGGTGGACGCAGTCCTTGATGCTGTGCCTCGAGGCTTTCTCCCGAAAAAGCAGGTTCGCCAGATTTTGTTGGCAAACCGTCTCTCGATTTTTGAGCAGGAAGCGAGGCAATTAGATTTCGAGAATTTCGGAAATGCGATAACACCGAACTTTGCTGATTTTGCCTATTTAGAGGCGAGCAACAAACATATAACGCGGGACAGTTTACAAGTCTATCTGCGGGTGCCAGCGAAGGTTGATGGTGTTACGTTTGCCCTCTCAGGTGGACAACCCGTTTCAGGTACGGAAGTTACAACAGATGAATTTCAAGCCGATACCATTCCCTATACCTTCCGGTTAGAGGAAACGCTTGCTGCTACGAACTTACCTGCTTGGCCGAGTTTAGATACCCAATTGTTCTCGAGTGTTACACTACGGTATTCACATAAAGATCCGATGCCTGAGGAAGGCTATTCTAAGCACGTAATGGTGGCGACATCTGGACAAGATGGTGTCGTTTGGGAAGCAGAGATAGGTCTTCCACGTAGTGGCAGCACCTATTACTATTTTGACGTGGTCCTCACTGAACCTGTGGGATTCACAACGGTGGATCGTGAAGCGATCGCTGCTATGGATCCAACCACTGTGAGCCTTGCCGATGTCTTCCATCCTGACAACATACATACAATTGAGATTCAAGGGTGGTCGATGCCGGATCCAAAGAACCTTCAGATAGTAGATCGCGGTATCGTTAGCGAACTCTTTACGCCTGATTTAGCAGGTGTATTTACTGATATATTGACATCGCCTCGGGCTACTAATATCATTCAAAAAGCCTTAGCGGGTCAACAAGTTGGCATAGGCGAATTGCTGAGTGTTGCAACATCACGCCAACAAAACAGACTTACGAGTATACTCACACGTAATGCGAACAGACTTACGAGTCGTTTTGAGGCAACTCAGGATCCGATGTTGGCTTCTGTTTTCACGGTGCCACGTGTGAATATGGAGACCGAATCCCTCTGGGTTGCGGAGATTTCGGATATCCCTGATGGCCGTTATGATTTACAAGCCATTGTTCTCGGTCCTGATGGGGAACCTCTTGATCAAATACTCCTAGAGCGTGCTGAGGGTACGGAGATTATTGTTGATACGACCGCCCCGGAAGCCGATATTCGCATTATGGATGGTGGGAACACCACAGGATATACGAATGCGGAAGGCGTTCATGTTGTTACTGCCCCTCACGCGGGTGCTGCAGCTCTGAATATAATGGGTGTGCCCAAAGGCGGTGGTGTCGGCGCAGGTGAAGGTTACCTATTTTACCAAGAGATCGCACTCGATGCAGATGGCAATCCGATAAGTACTTGGATGCCGCTGAACATTGAATCGACGATGTTAGCATCCAGGATTTGGTCGGCAGTCCTTGCCCAGGTTCCAGAGAATCAACTTGCTTCGTTCTTGCGGCAGAATGTCCCGCAGCTCGTTGGTGGACTCGATGATGCGTCTATCGTTGCACTCTTAAGCACGACAACGCCTGAGGCAGCCTTGGCATTGCTATCACCAGGTCTCATCCAAGATTTCGCAAACCCATTCCTGAAGAGTTTGGAGCCTTTTATAGGTCGCTTTCAGTTGACTGAACCGCAGGCGCAATTAATAATTGATGCGCTTGGTGGGTCCTTAGATATTGTTGATCACCTTGTTCCAGTGACTTTTGATGCGTCTGGTCATCTGACAATGCCGATTCAGGGCGATCAGATGTCTCTCCTGCTTGGTGACTACGGCATCCGTGCAATGGGGATTGATACGCTTTTCAATGTTGGATCCTACACTGAACCGACCCGTCTCAGAATTGTCGCGCCAGAACATGACGTAGCAAGCGTTACAGCTGCTGTGATTGGCGATTGTAACTTAGATGGCGATATGGATGACCTCTTTGAAAGTGGTCCTATCGGTGATGTGACGATCTTCAGTAATACGACAGAAAATGTTGTTCTAACTGTCACGGTTGACCACCGCACAGCACACCCCGCTACCGTTATGGTACAATACATGGATGCCGATGGTGCTTGGCAAAATATCGGCGAACTTGATCTCGCTGGAACCGAAATGGGTTCAACACTTGAAATTGATTGGGATGTTGCTGACTTTGATGCCTTGATAGAGGCAGGCGATACCGTAACGGTTCGTGCTGTGGCAAGTAATGCGCTTCAGCTTGCTGACCCTGATCCGATGGAAGGTACTATCAATTTAGATCCTGATGTCTGTCCGATTGGTCCTGAAGTTGTTGCGATTACGGTAGATTCTCCCAGGGCTACCAGTCCGGATAGTGGTGGACCAAGAGGTATACTCACCCTTCATGCCTATACACCCGGTCGGACTTATGAGCCTATTGATTCGGTTCGCTTGGCTGCCACAGGTCCCCAAGATGCTGATTGGATAATTGAAGCCACTGATGTTGTTTTAATTGATGGTCAGGTGCTGGCTGATAGTCTTACAGATCCTGTTGTTCCCATTTATACTGATAGATCCTACTTGCAGTGGTCGATTGACGTAAATACCACGAATTTAAAGGATACTATCACAGCGAGTAGTCCTGCAGCACATGATGCTTCTAAAGATACAAATCAATATGTGGTACAGGGATATGTAAATGTTGGTGAAACCGAAATTCCACCGATCCCAGGCGTTGAGGCACGATTCTCAGTTGACAACATTGATGATATTCGAGACTTTGTCCGCCGAGATACTACCCCACCACTCGGTCCCACATACGTCACTGTAACGAAGGTTGACGCGACCGATAGTGTCCTTGAAGATCATGGAAATGGTAAATATACTGTTGGCGGTCTCATTGATGAGTATGATGATACTGTCAGTTCACCGGTAGTTACCTTTGCTATTAAACCGACAGCTGCTCGGAGTACCTACAGTTCAGTGAGATTACTAACCGATGCTCAAGGTCTTACTATCGAAAATCCAACCGAAGAAATTGGAAACAGTGGTGTTTTCACTGTGGCCGTTGATATCGGTCCACTTGCTGAGGGAACCTATATGTTCCATGCGCTCGCTGTTGATGACCACAACAATCAGCAGGTTGATAGTTCTAGCACTGACGGATCGAAAATCTCGGTAACTGTTCAATACAGTTTCCGACCAGCACCTGAGATTTTGGCAATAACTACCGGTCCCCCGGCAATGACGAACCCGGATAGTGGTGCACCTCAGGGAATGCTTACGCTTAACGCCTATACACCAATTTTGACTTCTCCACCTACGAGTGCCGTTCGCTTGGTTGCTAAGGGACCTCAAGAGGCAGAGTGGACGATTGAAAGCAGTGAAGCTGCTGAGCATATTAGTGGTCAAGAGCTTGCTGATTTCCTCGGAGACCTCATCAACACTGTAGGACCTGACAAACCTATTGTTCATATTAATAGTACCTACCAGAAATGGGTGGTTTCTATAGATACCAGAATTCTGGAAGATACTATCACTGCGGGGAGTCCTGCGGCACGAGATGCCTCTAAGGATGAAAATCAATATGTGGTAACCGGGTATGCAAAGACCAGTGAAACTGAAGTGCCACCTATTCCGGGTGTTGAGGCACGATTCTCAGTTGATAACGTTGACGATGTTGCCCCGCTTGGTCCTACAAACATCAATGTGACAAGTGTTGAAGCGACTGATAGCGTCTTTGAAACCGCTGATGATGGTAGTTACACTGTTGGTGGACTCGTTGATAAGTATGACGAGGAAGTGCTATCTCCTGTTGCGACGCTTACTGTTGAACCGACAGCAGATCGGAATACTTACATGTCGGTCAGGTTGGTAACCGATGCTGAAGGTCTTCTTATCGGCGAGGTTGCTGAAAGTGCCGAAGGCAGTGGCGTTTTCACGGTAACGGTTGATGTCGGTACGCTTGCTGACGGTGAAACATACTTGGAAAATGGAATTTATATGTTCCATGCTCTTGTGTATGATGCAGCAGGCAATGAGCAAGCCGATGACTCTGAAACCGATGGGTCGAAAATATCGGTAACTGTTGAAAATACTTACCGACCGGCTCCAGAAGTATTGGCGGTAACCACCGATCCTGCAGCAGTGACGAACCCAGATAGCGGTGCACCACAGGGAGTTGTTACGCTTAACAGTTACTCTCTTGGTGAGAGAACCTCTCCGCCTATCACTTCGATGCGCTTTGAAGTCAAACGTCAAGACGCTGACGATTCTGAATGGCAAGAGGTAGGTGTGGGCAGTGAGAGTGCTGCTGTTACTGCCGAAGAAGTCCAAGTATTGCAGAATAACGCTGACTTCGTTGCTGACATTGTTCACATCGCAGCTGATACAGTTGTAGGTGGCGCGGCAAGTTCGTTGATTTATCAACACGCCTCCTATCAAAAATGGTCGATTGAGATTGATACGGTAGCATTAGGACTTGAGGACACCATTGATGCCAATAGTCCTGCGGCACGGGATGCGTCCTTGGATGCGAATCCGTATGTTGTACGAGCAATCGCGATTTCCGCAGCAAACGAAAGCGAATCTGCAGCAGCGGATGGTATTAAATCGCAATTTTCACTCGACAATGTGGACGATGTCGCACCCCTTGGCCCCACAAACATTACGGCTGTCGCCCATGTGAATGAAAGCGGCGAAGTTGTTGAGATGGTTGATCCCAATGAAGATGGAAGCTGGACGGTCGGTGGTATCGTTGATGAAACAGTCGCATCCCCGATGGCTATGCTCACTATTGAACCCACAGCCGCTCCAGAAACCTTCACAGATGGTTCAGTGAAGTTGGTGCGAACGGATGCAGATGGCACCCAAACCATCACTGATGGTGAACCCGGGGTTGTGGATGCAGCAACGGTTGATGTCGGCATGCTTAAAAATGGAACCTATATGTTCCATGCCCTCATTGTTGATGCCTTCGGCAATGAGCAAGCCGATGACTCTGAAATCGATGGTTCAAGAGTCACAGTACATGTGCTCAACTTCCAACTTTCGGATATCACCGACTTGGCGGTCACAGCCGTTGATGGTGTAGACGTAGCGGAACCTCCCGCTGAACCGATTTCGCTTCGGGATTCACTGAGAGTAGGTTTCGTGGTTGCCAACGGTTCGTTAGCCGCTGACGATGATGAACTAACTGCCAGCATTAACGGTGCTGCAGTAGCCAGTGAAAGTACCGAAGATCCAGAGATGACTTTCTCACTATCGGTCATGGAAATTTCAGCACTGCCTGATGGTATTTATACACCAGAGGGTGTGGTCAAGCAGTGGAACGGTTCGGTATCCTTCGCATTGGCGATGGTTAACCTTGATAACACCGGTCCAATGATTAAGATTGAAACGCCCTCCGAGGACCATACGGTGGATAGTTTACCAACTGTTCACGCAACATACGAAGATGGTGCGGGCAGTGGTGTTGACGCTGATGGCACTGGAGTCTTGGCTTGGGCGACAACGGACCTTGCTAATGGACCCACTGTTATGGTGACGCGGATATTGCCTGAACAAGGCGACCAAGATGTTATGGTTGACCAGGGCGCGATTGAAACCGATGAAACGACATTGATTTACATGCGCACCGAACAGCTTTCGGGTGGAGCATATCGCGTAACCGTTCATGCTGCTGATGTACTCGGTAACATTGGTGAGGCTTCTGTTGAATTCGCTATCGGTGGCACACTACCTACCGTTGCGATTCAGTCTCCAGCTTCGGGACAGACCTTCGATCACGGAAAACCGCTAATCAGTGGTGAATTTTCCGGTGCAGGGACTGTTGATGTAACGACCTTTACTGTCAACGATGTTGATGCTACACCAGAGGTAGATGGCAATCGATTCTCCTATACCCCTGAGGCAGCATTGGCTGATGGCGATTATACCGTTGTTGTTGCAGTCACTGACGGTGATGGCAATAGGGCGCAGACATCTGTGGCTTTCACGGTGCAAGTGCCGAAAGACACAACACCACCTGTTATTTCTGCAGCCGCTCCTTCTGGTGTCATCAAGGGTGATAGTTGGGTAACAATCTCAGCGGTTGTCACGGATGAACAGTCGAGTGTTGTGAGTGCGAAGTTCGCTATTGACGATAAACCGTTCCGGTCTATTCCACTCGCGCAGATTGCTCAAGGTCGCATTGAGACGGCTGAAAGTTTCACATCTGGTACGCATACGGTAACCCTCGTCGCAATCAGTGAAGGTGGTACGACGCAACATTCGTGGACTTTCACATTGGAAGTTGACAATGTCGCACCGACTATCACTTCAATCTCACCAACAGGAACTATCCGCGGTGGACTCCCGACGATCTCGGCGAGTGCCAACGATGCGTCTGGCGTTGATGAAATAGATATCGTCGTCTTGGATAGCGATGGTGAAGAGGTGGAAGGCGGTACCGAAGATGATGGTGAAGACGATGTCGAAGGTATCACGCGTTTGGACTTCATTCCTGAAGCTCCCCTTGATGAAGGGACTTACACGATTCAGGTGCGAGCCACTGATACAATCGGCAATTCTGCCACAGCACAAGGCTCCTTCTCAATCGACTTCGATACTGCTGCTCCGGTGATCACGATGTCGTCGCCACAAAATGAGGCACGCCTGACTGAACGTCGTCCGCAAATTTCGATAAGTTACGCTGATGCGGAATCCGGTGTAGATATGGATTCTATCCGTTTCGTTTTGGATGACCAACTGATTAACCTCAAACCGAACCAGAAATCGGCATCCCAGGTGATATACACCCCGGATCTCGATCTCGCTTTTGGGCAACATACGGTCAAACTTGAGGTGTCTGACATGGCGCATAAAGAGGGCAACGTCTCTGAAGATAGCAGTGGTGCCCGTGAGGCGAACATGGCAGTCCACGAGTTTACGTTCTTTGTTGAGAGTGAGGCTGGTCCAGTATTGGCATCGCGTCCGATTAATGCCCCCAACCCGTTCAAGGATAATACGCGTATTTCCTTCACATTGACTCGACAGTCGACAGTGAGCATTGTCATTTACGACATGACGCTCCGACCCGTCCGAGTCTTGGTTGATAACGAGGTATGGGACGCAGGCGAGTACGTTGGTAAAGGCGCGATTGGTTGGGACGGCACCAGTTCTTCTGGCGAAGATTTGGCTCGAGGTGTCTATTTCTGTCAAATTATAGTGGCAGATGGTTTTGAACCCGAGTATGCCATTCTCAAACTTGCACTGACGCGCTAAGTAAATGGCAGTCTGCATATCGGGAATTGGACACCTGTCCAGTTCCCGATGTGGACAGTCTTTTGGAGGATATAATGTTAATGACAGAACACAATTTTAGACGGGCTTGCAAGCTACGCCCTAAGGCTAAATGGGCTTCCAAACAGGTCCCGAAATTGTTATGCGGTTTAATACCCCTTTTCTTTCTTATCCTAGCGGTGTCGCCGGTCAGTTTTGCCGGAGTGGATGCCATGCCACATCTGCGGCTTGGTGCCGGTGCACGCTCAATCGGCTTAGGTGGTGCCTTCACAGCAATCGCTGATGATGCCACCGCGACCGTTTGGAACCCAGCAGGACTCGGCTCCGCAGCGGATTTAAGCCTCAACTTTTCGACACAGCAGCTTGATCTCGATAGAAGCCATAACTTCATCGCGTTGACAAAAGCTCTCGGTTCGGCGGGATCCATTGGACTTGCTGTCACGAACGCCGGTGTCAGTGGCATCCAGCAATATGATGCTAATGAACGCTATGGTGGGGAATTCAGTTATAGTGCCAACGCCTATTCTCTCTCTTACGGTATTGGTCTCGGAAGCTTCGGTATCGGTCTAACGGGCCGCATGCTGGCAGATAACTTCGGGGCAGAAGGCGTTGAAAGCCAGAGCGGTTTTGGTGGTGTTGATGTCGGAATCATGGGACATGCCCTGCACATAGATGTCGGTGAGGAAAAAGTCCCAACTTTTCACTATGGCCTCGTTGCGAAATACCTCGGTGCGTCCCTTGGTGAAGACACCGTACCGATGGTTATTAACCTCGGCTTAGCCTACAATCTTTATATGGGTAATGTCGTCACATTCGCCGCAGATATTGAGCAAGAACTCGTAAATCTTGACCAAAGTGCCACGAGTTTGAAACTCGGTGCTGAATATACGATTCTCACTTACAAATCAACTGCTCTTGCTATCCGCGGTGGTGTTAGAGCCTCACGTGATGTCCAGAACCTCTTCGGTGGGTTTGGGGTGAACATCGGTGGGCTGCAGATTGATTATGCCATTCAAGACGGTATGGCTGGTGAAATCAACGGAGTCGGATCAACTCACTTTGCTTCCCTCTCTTATAGCTACTAAAGGAGAAAATTGATGAAAATGATAAGAGGCACGCTAAAGTTAGCACTGATTCTGTACATCTGCGCAGCACTCAGTGGCGTTTATGTGTTATCCGCCTCGGCGAGGATCACGCCGCATGAAGGTGATGAGGATACTATGCTCATTACTATTGAAAAAGGCGATACGCTCTGGGATCTCTGCCAAGAGCATCTCACAGACCCACTCCGCTGGCGCGAACTGAGCAAGTACAACGACTTCACGAATCCACATCTCATCTATCCGGGCGAACAGTTACGGATTCCAGTTGCTATGGCAAAAGAGGTCGTTGAAGTTGCTGAGGAGGAGCTTGCTGGATACCAAGAGGAACTGGAACGGCTGAAAGTGGAATTAGCCGAATCCGAAGCGACGCGGGATAAATTGGAAGCAGAAATTGGCGGACTCAACGAGAGTATGGCGGAACTCAAAGGACAACTTAAAGCCCTTGAGGATAGCCTGAAATCTCAAGAGAAGTTGATGGATGCTGTCGGTCAGTCCGGTGAAGCCATCGCTTCGAGCCTCAAAGAAGCCCTTGCAGCCAATAAAGATGCTATCCTTCACGAAATCGCCCACCTTGATGAACATCTTGAAGCGGTCGCTTCAATGCTCGAGGAGCGTGAAATGAACGCTAAAGCGACACACGAACTCATTGAAGCTACCCAAGCCGAAGTGAAGGGAATTTTGACCCATATTGAAGCGAATCAAAAGGCAATCAGTGAAGTCAAGATGATACTCGAAAATGCCAAGGGTGTCCACGAGGAACTTTCCACATCCAAACGTGCTTTGGTGTTCCTGACAACCGTCGCAGCCGGTGTTGGATTGTTTGTTATCGGTAGCATCGGTGGACGTAGCGGCGAATAAATCAAACTAACTCATCACCTTTTAGGCAGGGAAGGTGTCTAAACCACCTCCCTGCTTTTTTTATACGGTTTGCTATCGGGTAAAGGTGCTGCGTATATGTCAGTAAATACCTCTGAATATCCTAGGGGAAACACGCAAGCAAAAACACCCCCCTTCACTCAAACGATCGCACTCTCTGGTGATAGAGCCGGGAGTAAAGGGGCTTTCCAATTCGCCGGGTTCGCTTGGATATATGACACGAAAGTTACTTTTGTCCAAGGTGGCACGCAAAGTCTAAAGACACCGCAAGGCTGGCGGCAGCTCCTACGCCTCATTAGCCTTGCGCGTCGCCTTAAAAAGCCCATTGTTTTGTGGAACCTGCCTATCATCCACATTGCTACAAAGCAGCGGAAAACGTCGTTAGCCAATACGCAGGCGATTCAGAACGTTGAATTGGCACTCCTGAAACTACCTCATCCTATTATTACGGTTTTTGACGAAACTTACGACAGGGCTTATCCACCTTGGGAGCTCATCTGGAGTGATGGTGTTGTATGTATCGGATCTCCGGATATCCAATCTTCTGAATCTGAGAAAGTTAAAATAGCGCGGCGTCCAACAGAAATCGCATCTGCAATTTTGGAACTTCTCTCTCAAGCGGAAGCTGTTCCGACCATAGAATTAATTGAGAATCGGAGTGCTTCTTTGCGGCAGATGTTTGCTGAGGACAGAGCTGAGGTTTCGGCAAAATTACCGTCTCAGTGAGAGGTATGCCAATGTTTGAAGCAAAATTAAAACCCCGTCTTGAGGTTATTCTATCTGCTGTGGCAAATAAAATGGTCGCGCTCGGCATTACGGCGGATATGGTAACCCTCTTTGGATTCCTCGTTAACCTCGTCGCCACCTTTTATCTGGCAACCGGACGGCTTGTTGTGGGGGGAATTCTCATTTTGTTTGGTGGGAGTTTTGATATGATAGATGGAGCAGTTGCCCGAGCTCAAACAAATCTACGTGCATCAGGCGCGCTCTTGGATTCTGTGATTGATCGTTACTCGGAAGGTTTTCTCTTTCTTGGTGCCCTCATCTATTTTTATAATTTAGAAAGTTTGATTGGAATAATTCTCGCCTTTGGTGCTTGGTTCGGTTCAATCTTAGTGAGTTATGTAAGGGCGAGAGCTGAGGGACTGCAGGTTACATGTAAGGTTGGACTCATGCAGCGTCCAGAACGCATTGTCTTGCTCGGTGCTGGCACACTCCTTCAAGGGGTACTATGGCATAGATTTCCCATCGTTCAGACCAATGCCGTGATTCTACTCTGTGTACTTGGGATCCTCACCCTCACAACCCATATTACTGCGCTCCATCGACTCATCTTCTCCTATCAAGAATTGAATCGCTAACTGCCTGTCACACTCAGCCAAACCAGACGGATAGCAAAAGCAATTACGGCGACAATTAGCATCACTTTAATCCATTTGTCCCCTTTTTCGACTGCCCAATGGCTTCCAAGCCATGCGCCACAGGCGTTACCAACTGCCAGTGTTGGTCCTAAGTACCAGTTGACTTTGCCTTGGGAAATAAAAATACCAAGTGCGATCACGGTATAAAAGAAGATAACAAAAACTTTAATCGCATTCGTCCGAACTAAATCCATACCAGTGAGAAGACGCAAAGCAGTGATAACGAGCAAACCCACACCGGCTTGGATGAATCCTCCGTAGATTCCAATAAAGAAGAAAACGATCATTGCGACAATTTTGGAATCCTTGCCCCCACTTTCAATCCTGTCCTTCAACCGCTCTGTTGGATTAAGTAGTGTTAGAATCAGCATGGTGATCATCACAACTGCGAGAATTAGGTTGAATAGCGCATCTCTAATATCGATGGCGATTAGCGCGCCTATCGCGGCACCGATGACCGCTGGCACGGCGAGTAAGATGCTATACTTAAAATCAGAGACACCTTTACGGCGAAATCCCATAATAGCACTGAAATTTTGGAAGAAAATAGCAACTCTGTTTGTCCCGTTTGCTACTGCGGTGGGGAGTCCAAGAAAAATCAGCATAGGTAGGGCTAACAACGAACCGCCGAAGGCAACCGTGTTTAAGAAACCCGCAGCGATACCTGTACCAAAGAGCAGTACAACGTGAAGAAAGTTAAAATCCACTTTAAGTTTTTATTACCTCCGTTTGTCTTCTGACCGCCATTTTGCAATTCCAATCAAAATGAGGGCAACAAGGTTTCCAACAACAATTCCGCTTCCCAGTCCTACAATACCTAAGAAACCACAAATCTGAATCAGTCCGTTTCCGAATGGACATTCCCAGTTATTCATGAAGATGGCACGGGCGGGAATTAGCACGCCGATGATAAAACCGATGCCGGCAGCCACAGCAGAAATCGTCTGGAATTTTCTAAAACCAGGAAGCTGCATTTCAAACATTAGGAATTCCTTTATCTGCCTATGCAGTACCGAGGTACCGATCCCGTCCTTGCACTAAAGCCTCTATTTTTCTGTCCACCACGGAGCGTTGGAGCATCCAAAAACCACAGTCTGGATGTACCCAACCAATCCGTCCTCCACCCATTATCTTTTCTGCTTTTTCTATACTGGCTGCTACGTCGTCAGCGGTCTCAATCGGGTTAACTTTTACGTCAATCACCCCGATACCGAGGACGATATCTGACGAAACCGCCTTGAGTGCTTCTAAGTCTGCTTCAGGACGATGTGCCAGTTCCAACACAAGATGGTCGCATCGGAGCATGTTTAGGAAGTCAATGAGAGCCGCCCAGTTCCCTTTCTGGATAACCTGCCCTCCATAATTTCCAAAACAGAAGTGGACTGCCTTCTCTCCGTCAAACGCATCGAGTACAATATTAATCGCCTCAGCAGCGCGGGGTCCGTCTTCTGGGTTGCCCGGTATATTCGCTTCGTCAATTTGAAGGCAGGCGCAATCGAGTTCCCGCACTTGTGCTGCTAATGCCTCTGCCAAAGCAGTGAGCAAGGCATCAAAGTCTCCATAATGTTTATCCAATAGCGTCCGTGCGAGCATATAAGGACTTGTCACTGTAAATTTGATGTCTTTACCAGCGACGCTCACGGCACGTTCACAGTCAGAAACGAGGTTTAGCGTGCCTTCGCCTAATGCGTTCTCGACAACACCAGCAGGTTTTGCTCGAAACGACATCGTTTGCATCTGCCGGAATTCGTGCCATTCCTGCCGTCCCACCTCTGCCCTTATACCTGAAAGTGGACGGATGAAATAGTCGATCATTCCATTGGTGTCTGGGTGGTTGGGATCAAAGCGGTAGAGTTCACCATCTGTTGGTAAGTCGATGCCGCGTTGCCGTTGGATATCGACAACAACGCGTGTTGCATCGAGAAGGCTCTGCTCGGTTGGTATCGAGAGCAGCCACGTCGGTACGGGGTAAGAGCCAACAGTTGTGGTCAAAATTTCTGGTTTTTTAGATATATCTTTCACGGATTTAACTCAATTTTGTACCAATTCAAAGGATTCGAGTTCAAAAACGGTTTCAACTGTGACGTTCCCGCGGGTTTGCGCCTGTGTGAATTTGATGATGCCAACATCTGGAGCGACCCATTTTTTCACGACAGTAATATCGAGTGGAAAATTCTGGTTCTCTATGTCGAATCCCCACCGAAATGATTCCTGAACCTGAAAGACATGTTTAAAAGTCCCAGCAGGTACGGTCACAGTCTCTTCCGAAAGCACTTCAAATTCATCAAGCCCTTCACCAATCGGAAAAAGTTCGGGAACTAATTGTGCCTGAAACTTAGTTTCCCATTTATTACCGGGAATGAGCGGGAATTGATATAGAGGTAGATAGGGTACAAACAGAATTGTATCGCTTGTACCAGATGTTGTGTTCTGCGCATGTTGTAGGATGGCTGCAACTTCGCCTTCTTCGTCAACGCTTGTGCCGAGATAGGAGTAGTTTACTATGTTTTCCAAGCCTTCAGCCTTACTGGATTTCTGAAGGACGAAGCTCTCAATGGTTTCTCCACCTGCTCGTTGAATCTGGATGGTATCCACAATTTCAAATGTAATTTCGTCCCCATTGGGATCTCGGTAGTGCCAGGTGTTCCCGACTGCCAGTGGATAATAATCTCCCGGTCGGGTCCGCCATACTTGGATGTCAAGCGTGCTGGTTGTGATTCGGACGCCGTCGCTGACTGCAACCTCAATCTGGTACTTCCGTTCAGTTTCCGGTGCGTTCCAGACTGCCCCCGAGTCGGTTTCTGTTAATTCACCGTCCGTGGCGGACCAGGTGTATGATAAAACGTCGTTTTCGAGGTCAGTGGCTTTCAAACGGATCTGTACCGCTGCCCCGGGCGCGACTATATCTGATTCGGCTTCAAAGATAAGAATGCTCGGTGCGAGGTTTGTGCTATCCAAGTCACCCTCTCCGCAGCCAATTACAACACCAATAAGCAAAACATAGAGAATCTTCCAAGCGTTAGTTATGTTTTTCACTTTCATCACATTTTCTCCCACATACAACCTTTTCCACACAATACCCATAAATTTCGGTGGCAGGTTCGTTGGGAAGTACCTTTGGTCAAGCAATACGTTTACTTCTTATGCCTCAAGGGGTATACCACGTAAGACTTCTCGGCATTGGGTCTCGCCGTTACCTGTCACGTTGTAGGCAAAAGTGTTCATCAGTCGATCATTTTCCGAGTTATTCGGAGCAGAGCCATGGATAATGAGGGCATTGAAGAATACACCGTCCCCGGGTTCCATTTCTACGGCAACAGCATCTTCGCGTTCTTGATAGTGCCCGGGTAAAAATACACCAAATGTTTGCTGTTTCCGTTCATGCTCCTGTAATCCCCAATTATGGCTTCCAGGCACGAACTGAATACACCCGTTCTCAAGATTTGCCGCGCTTATCGCCAATTGGCAATTAATCATCACCGGCTTATTGTTGTCATTTTTCCAATAGGCGTAATCCTGATGCCACGGGATCGCTGTTCCGTCGCCACCGGCTTTTGGAAGCAATTTACTGTGATACAGTGAAATGTTTTCACCCATCATTGCTTCTAAGATATCCAGTACATCATTAGAACGAAGCAGACGATTGAGTGTCGGACTCACCAACTCACTGTGCATCAACTGCTTAATACGCGGTGGATGATCCTCTGAATCGTAGACTTCCCAAGAGATTCCAATACCCTCTGCTGGTTGCGCCGCCATACGATTGTGGATATCTTCGATCTCGTCACAGATTCGCGCAATATCTTCTGAAGAAACAAGTCCTTTTTTCAGAAAATAGCCGTTTGTTTGGTAAAATTCCAGTTCTTTATTTGTAAGTCCCATCTGATTTTTCCTTAGCCTATTTAGCCTAATCAGCCTCGTTTCTGGTCGTGAACTTGATGTCTAAAACTAAATAGTACCGGTTTTGCCTCCTAAGTAATGATACAATTAAGTATATATCAAACCTTCGGAAAAATCAAAAGATTTTCGTGGAACTGTTCCATTAAACGCATCACCTTAGAAAAATGTTTACTTTCCGGCTGACCCTTGCTAAAATATAAGTGAGTTGAGATTTATCCACCAGAACGTTGAGAAAACATAATGCTGGTTTGCTGTGCTTTGTCAGTCGTAAAGAACGCCACGGAACGGAGTTAGCAATTAACATGGACTATACGCTCGAAAATTGCCAAAAACTTGTAGATGACTGGATACGGACCTTTGGCGTGCGCTATTTTTCTGAGTTAACCAATACCGCGATCCTTATGGAGGAGGTCGGAGAATTAGCGCGGATTATGGCGCGCCAATATGGCGAACAGAGTTTCAAGAAGAATGAACATGATCTTGATCTCGGTGAAGAGATGGCAGATATTCTCTTTGTGCTTATATGTCTTGCGAATCAGACAGGCGTTGAACTTGAGGATGCATTCAAAAAGTCGATGGAGAAGAAGACGAACCGAGACAAAGAACGACACAAGCGTAACCCAAAACTTCTAAAAGAAACAGTGTAGCCTCACTCCTGCCCCAAGGAAACCGACAATGACATTCCCTAAAAACTACGTGCTTTTTCTGTTAAGTCTGCTTTTTCTCGTTAGCGGATGCGCGCTCTTTCCGCAAAAAACAACCGCACCGTCCGTAGTTGACCCGCTTGTTGAGCGGAATCGCCAGTGGACCGAGCATATTGAAGCCGGCAATTATGAATTGAAGCGTGGAAACCTCCGAGCTGCCCTTAATGCCTATGAAGCCGCTATCGCAATCCGTCCGAATTCCGGGGATGTCCAATACAAAATAGCGGAGATATATCTTCAACTTGAGGAATATGAAAACGCGAGAAACGCATTTCTGGTATTTCTGAGGCTGGAACCGAACAATATCACGGCTTTGAATTATGTCGGATACATTTCTGAAAAGCTGAGCAACTATGTTGCTGCTGCGAAGTACTATGAACGAGTTTTGGACATCTCAGTTGATAACCTATATGCGCTAAATCATCTCGGTTTGGCTTATAAGCAACTACAACGCTACGATGAAGGTATAAGCGTCCTTCACAAAGCGTTATCGATTGATCCGAGGTGTGAGCGTCCCGAATGCGAGAATTTACACAACTACTTGGGCCTTATTTATCTGGAGCAAGGTAAAGTCGGCGAGGCGATCGCGGAGTTTCGGGAGTCAATTCGGTTGTTTCCAAACGATATCTGGGCACGGCAGCAGCTCGCAGCACTTTATGAAAATCAACAACGTTATTTTGAGGCGCAGCTGCAATACCAGCAACTTTTAGAGATTGCACCAGACAACCTGCTCGCTATTACACGCCTTCAAGCACTTTCCCAACTCAATCTCAACCCAGTGCGGGCAGTTAATGTGCCGCCTGTTACCCTTCTGGACCCAGACGTTGAGCAGATAATCGCAAACGCACCAGATGCCAGTGATTATCCCAATGCTGATACGCTCGTTTTGTTCAATCACTTCAGTCATGATGTGTTACCGACAGGACGATCTCGTTATACAACGCACCAAATCGTTAAGATTCTCACCGAAAGAGGCATCCAAAAATATGGAGATATCGCCATCCCTTACCAACCCGCATCGCAAAATATTGGCGTTAACATAGCAAGAACAATTACAGCAGATGGCACAGTGCTTCAACCACCTGATGAAGCGTACAACGATGTAACGCCGCCCGGTTTATTGTCCTACAATCTCTACTCAGACGCGATGTGGAAGGTTATCTCTATGGTCGGTCTTGCACCGGGGGTCTGTATTGAGTATAAAGTAACACTTGAAGATAAAGTTGCTGGCGGAGAAACCTGGATTACGGGTGGGTATAATTTTCAGTCAACAGAGGCGACCCTTGAAACGAGTTACGCCCTTCAGATGCCGAAGGCATGGCACCTTCAGTGGGAGATCGCTAACACAACATCACAAACGAAGCCTTTAGTGCCACAGGTCTCTTATACGGAAAATGATACGGTTATCTACTTATGGAGATATGGGGAGACTCCGGCGGTGGAAGCGGAGGATGGCATGCCACATATTAATGACATTGTGCCACGCCTGCACTATTCCTCCATCGCAGACTGGCAGGCTGTCTACACGTGGTATAAGGAACTCGCAAAAGGGAGATATATCCCCAATGCTGACATTGAGTGGAAAGTCCAACTTCTAACCGAGAATCTCGAAACGAATGAAGCAAAAATCCGCGCTATCTATAATTTCGTCGCCTCAAAAATTCGGTATGTTGGTATTGAGCTCGGACAGAGTGCTTACCAACCGTCGTATGCCACCGAGGTTTTTCAGGTGCAATACGGGGATTGCAAAGACAAAACAACCCTCCTAATCTCAATGCTGGATCTCGCAGGCATTAAAGCCTATCCTTGCTTGATTAGCATGGCACCATACGCGCGAGTTGATACGACGCTGCCATTTCTCAGCCAATTCAACCATATAATTGCTGTAGTCCCTACCGGCACGGGTACCTATATCTGGTTGGATACAACGGCGGCGACTTGTAGTTATGGAGACTTGCCGTATAACGCGCAGGGACGCACTGGATTCCTCATCTCTGATACGCAGGGAGTCTTTGTGGAGACACCTATTTTTTCACCAGAAACCAACCAACTTGTGAGTACGACGGAATTGGCGTTAGACAGTAAAGGCGACGTGCAAGGCACGCTTCATATTCAGACAACTGGACAATACAGTCTAAATACGCGGTGGACCTATCAACAGATCCATCCGAGTGCTATGAAGCCCACTTTAGCCACTGAACTCAGTCAGCAATTTCCGGGAATTCAAATAGAGTGGTGGCGGATGTCTGACCCTGATGACCTCAATGATGTACCAGTAGAAATTAATCTCGGTTTTCATGTCAAGGATTACGCTGAGTCTTTGGGGAATAGCATGCTACTCCGCTTGCCGATTGATGAATTCGCTGCTTATGCTGAAACTTTCGCTAATGAACATCGCACCTATTCCCTGGATTTTGGCTACCCAATGCAAATTGAGAAGATAATTAGCATCCAAATTCCAGATGGATGGACGGCTGTTTTGCCAGAAGACATCCATCACACGATAGAGATAGCAGAACTGCGTCGGCAGTACAGACAGGTTGAAAATGTTATCACCTATCGGCTTGTATTTACTCTTAAAAACCGGATACTTCCAGCAGACGCTTATCCGGCAGCGAAATCGTTTTTTGTGTCGCTCGCAAGTGAAGATGGGAGTCGGTTATTGCTAAATAAGGGGCAGCAGTCAGCAGAAGCAGAGATTGGAAGATCGGAAGACTGGACGGTGCTCGGATGGGAGGAGGGGTACCCACGCTTCCAGTCTTACAACCTTCCAACCAAATTCTGAAAATTTCCGATAACCTCTGGTGGTTAGTTTTTGACGTATTTCCAGCCATCAATTAAGACAGGGAGACCGCGGATTAAGCACATCGCAACGGTTATAGTTGATAAAATTACACCTGTTAATTCCAAACCGACAGTCAGTTCCGGGTAGACACCAGAGTTTTTGAAGGCTATGAGACCGCCGAGATAGATAAAGGCAATCGTTTTCGCAATGCCATAAATGCTTCGACTCATACGTGAACTCGTTAGCGCGCGCGTCCATTTTGAGGACATCATCGTATTCTCACCGAACGCTGTTTTCCCTTGTGCGAAAGCAGCACTCCGCAAGCCATCTGTAAAGAAACCACGCGCAATCACAATAACTGGAATCCAGATGGGAATCAGTCCAACAACAGCGAAGTAAACCCAGAAAATGCATTCAACAATACGGTCGCCGACTATATCCAATAGTGCCCCGAAGTCTGAAGTTTGGTTGAGTTTCCGCGCAACGTAACCATCGACCGCGTCAAGAAATAGAATCAGTCCAATCAGCGCGACAAGTAAAATGTCTAAATAGAGATGCTGCCCGAAAAGTGAGATAACAACGAATACCAGGATTAGTCGGAAAAGTGTAATCAGATTCGCAATCATTTTCTACTCCTTTGTTGGGTGAGGTCCCTGTGTCTCAGTTCTATTTAGGTTTAGTGTTTTTCTTTATTTTTTTTACTTCTTTAATCGTAACGTAACCTAATTACTAAAAGCAATGCTAATTTCAAGAATGAAAGGAAATTTACTCTATGAACCAAAATAACAAACCTAACATTATCCTCATTCTGAACGATGATATGGGTTTTTCCGACTTGGGCTGCTACGGCGGCGAAGTCCATACACCCAACCTTGACCGACTCGCTACAGGTGGGCTGCGCTTTACACAATTCTATAACACGGCGCGGTGCTGTCCATCCCGTGCATCCATGCTGACTGGATTACATCCGCATCAAACCGGCGTGGGACACATGATGGGCGACGACGGACTTGAGGGGTATCGCGGTGATCTGAATGACCGGTGTATCACTATCGCCGACGCAGTCCGTTCAGAAGGCTACGGCACATATATGAGCGGCAAATGGCATATCTCTCGGCATGCCGGTGCAGATGGTCCCAAGCACAGCTGGCCCTGCCAACGCGGGTTTGACGAATACTACGGGATTATCACAGGTGCCGCTAATTTCTGGAAGCCGAATACCCTGACGCGCAATAATACCCGCATTGAACACGATGAACTCCCTGAGGGCTACTTTTTCACAGATGCCATCAGCGATGAAGCGGTGACATTTATCCAGAACCATACTGAAAAGACACCGGAACGTCCATTCTTCACTTATGTCGCTTACACAGCACCACACTGGCCCCTGCACGCACACGAAGAAGACATCGCACGCTACAATGGACGTTTCGCCGCCGGATGGGATGAGCTGCGAGAAGAACGGCTCTCACGGATGCGGGAAATGAAAATTTTAGATGAAGCGTGGCAGCTTACCGCAAGGGACCCTTCACAGTTACCTTGGCGTGAAGCGGAATATAAAGAATGGAATCAACGGCGTATGGAAGTCTACGCAGCGCAAATCACCCGCATGGATGCAGGTATCGGGCGAATTATCGACACATTGGAGGGGACAGGACAACTCGACAACACGCTCATCCTCTTTTTAGCGGATAACGGCGGCTGTGCGGAAGAACTCGGGGGTCCTCCAGCGATACGTGATAGCAATTCACTGATTAGTACCGGGACGACCTCCGACGGACAACCCGTCTATCGCGGCAACGACCCAAGCATCATGCCAGGTCCCGAAACCACCTATCAGAGTTACGGCGTTCCGTGGGCAAACCTGTCCAATACCCCTTTCCGTGAATACAAGCACTGGGTACATGAAGGCGGTATCGCTACGCCACTGATTGCACATTGGCCGGATGCCATAGAATCCTCAGGCGAATTACGCCATCAACCCGGACAACTCCCGGACATCATGGCGACATGCCTCGAAGTTTCAGGTGCGACCTATCCTGAAGAGCACGATGGGAAGCCAATTTTGCCGTTAGAGGGAACGAGTTTAGTGCCGATTTTCGATGGGAAGGACAACGGTAAGGATGTGCTTTATTGGGAACACGAGGGCAATTGTGCGGTGCGTCAAGATAATTGGAAACTGGTCTGCAAGTTTCCCGGCGATTGGGAGCTCTACGATCTCGCCGCCGAGCGGACGGAGATTAACGATCTTGCCGCTAAGCATCCACAAAAGTTGGAAGAGCTCGTCGGACTTTACCGAGATTGGGCGGATCGCTGTCTTATCTATCCATGGGATAGACTCCAAGAACGCCGCAGGCAGGAGCGCGACCAACGTTAACGTATTTTGTTTGGGCGGGACCTGATACCCGCCCATTCTCTACTAAACACAGGGAAGCATCTTCAAACAGACAGGCGTTGGCACTTCTGTTACGTGTCCCGTCGCATTTAATTCGCCTGTTTCTTGGTCGATTGCGAATGTCACAACCGTATCTGTTTGTTGATTCGCAGCAAAAAGGAATGTCCCTTCCGGATTCAGTCCAAAGTTCCGTGGTGTTTCACCTTGTGTGGATTCGTGACCAATAGGACTCAGGGTGCCCGTTTCTGCGTCAATCGCGCAAATGGCTATGCTATCGTGTCCACGGTTTGAGCCATACAGGAATTTCCCGGAAGGATGGACGTGCACATCAGCGCAGTGACTTCTGCCATCAAAATTATCAGGCAGCGTAGAGATCGTCTGGAATTCCGTGAGCGTTCCAGCACTCGCGTCATATCGGAATGCGGTGAAGGTTGAATCCAGTTCGTTGATTACATAAGCGTACTCTCCGTTTGGATGGAAATCGAAATGTCGCGGTCCCGCCCCAGGATGCACGCGTGCCCACGGTTGGGTATTAGGCGTAAGTTTGCCGTTTTCTGCGTCCAATTGGTAAATAAGGACTTTATCAATGCCGAGGTCAGGTGAGAAGGCATAACGATTGCTGGCATCAATCATAATTGAGTGGGCGTGCGGTTCCATCTGCCGCTGCGGGTTGATACTCGACCCTTCGTGCTGCACAAAATCAGAGGCTTCGCTCAGCCGTCCATCTGATTCTATCTGAAAAGCAGCGACGCTTCCGCCGCCATAATTTGCCACAAGTAGACACTTGCCCGTCGCATCTACACTCAAATGGCAAGGCGCGCCACCCCCCGTCGCGCGTTGGTTGAGGTAACTAATCTCGCCAGTCTCTCGATGGATGTAAAATGCTGTAACGGCACCGCTATCCTTACCCTCAAACTCACCGACTTCATTGACAGCAAAGAGATACTGACCGCTCGGATGTATCTCCAAAAATGACGGATTTTCAACGCCTGTGAGTTTGCTGCTATATTCCAGGTCACCCGTCGCACCGTCTAAGCGATAGACGTAAATCCCTTCGCTGTCTCCATGCGTATAAGTGCCGACATAAACGAAATAGTCTTGGTTGTTCTGTTGCGCCATTGATAATCTCCTTATGAAACTTTAAGATGAATCGTTCTTTCTTCGCTTTCAAGGTAGCCGATGCGGATTGCTTTCGCTCGCACGGTGGTTTCGCCTTCCGGTATACGTAGCGGTTCGGTATACAATCGCCACTGTGCGTCCTCACCTTGCTCAGTCGTGTAAGCAATTGATGCGCCATGAGTAGAGCAGTGAAGTTGCAAAACGAGCGGAGCCGACCACTCGCCATCCTCGTTTGCTACCGTTGTCCCGGGTTGTTCGGCATTAATCGGGATAAAAATAGGAGCCGCTGTTTGCGGTTGTGTGCCGTCAGGATACCACTGCGCCACCATCTGCTCTTCGGATATATCCCCCATATCGCCAAAATCAGACTGCCATTGCGACAGCGCACCCCGCATCTGTTCCAACACAGCATGATGTTCAGGATCTGCCGCCAGATTGTTCAACTCATACCGATCGTTTTCAACGTTGTAAAGCTCTTCAGCAGGGCGCGGGTAACGGAACATAACCGCCTGATCCCCTTCAAGTTCACCCGCTGCATACAACCGCCACATCTCTTGCATGACCGGATGCCGGTTGCGATAGGGAATCCAGAGCAGATACGGTTTTTCAGGATAATAATTTCTGATATATTTATACCCTTTGTTACGCACAGCGCGCACCATATCGTAAGATTCGTCGTACCGGTCGCGCGTGGCGAAGATGTATTCGCGTTCAACCTTTTCTGCTCCAAGGAAGGGCTGTCCCTGTAGATGTTCAGGTGCTTCTACACCACAGAGCGAGAGCACTGTTGGACCGAGATCAATCAGACTTACCAATTGTTCGCTGACACTGCCAGCAGTGAGCGTATCGGGCCACCGCACAATTAAGGGTATGCGGATACCCGCATCATAGGGCCACCGTTTTCCGCGTGGGAGTCCTTCACCGTGGTCACTCCAGAGGAAAACGATAGTATTCTCCGCAAGTCCGTCCTCTTCCAATTGATCTAAAAGTTCACCGACGCGAGCATCGGCAGTCGCAAGGTTGTCGTATTGACGCGCCAGTGCCTGTCGCGCTTTCGGTGTATCCGGTAGGTACGGCGGTAACTCTACATCATCAGGATTCGTAGTTGTAGTCAGCGGACGATCTTCCCGTTCCCACATACCGCTTTCGTGTGTAACAGTCGGATTGAAAACTGAAAAAAACGGTTGTCCCGCTTCACGATTTCGCCAGTGACCTGTGTTATCACACACATCCCATGCTGTGATTGGTGGCGTAAACTGATAGTCGGTCTTGCTATTATTCGTGCAATAGTAACCGGCCCCTCTGAGATATTCGGTAAAGGTTTTAACGTAAGGCGGTGGTACTGCTGAATATGGAGTCGGCATGTTCGGTGTGTGCTGGTTTGTATGTGCTGTTCGCATGTGGTGTGTACCGATTGAGGTTTGATACATACCCGTAATAATTGCAGAACGGCTCGGAGCGCAGACTCCAGCAGTCGAAAACGCATTTGGGAACCGGCATCCGCCCGCAGCGAGTCGATCAATATTCGGCGTACGCGCAAGTGTGTCCCCGTAACAACCGAAGCGAGGCGTTGTGTCCTCTATAGAGATCCAGAGGATATTTGGACGATCTGATGTATTCATTGTAGCTCCTTTTTTACGAATGATTGTACTTCAAGCAGCGATTTAAGTCAACATAACTCTCTGAGTTTCAGATTATTGGAAAAGCATTGCAAGTGTGTTGAGAGTGTGGTAAAATAGCCGTCGCGCGCTGTAACACAGGTTTGTAAGTTATTTCTTATGACGTTTTATTTAATTCCAAAATCAAGCGATTGAGGCTACAACACATATATTATGAGCAATTCTCATCTACGTTATCTACACACTGCACAAGAGGTTCTGAAACAGATTGAGGCTACACAAACCGAGGCAATCGCACAAGTATCTGAGATGTGCGCCGAGACAATAGCAGCGGATGGGCTCGTCTACCTATTTGGTTCTGGGCATTCCCGCATGGCTGTTGAAGAGATGTTCCCACGCTACGGAAGTTTTCCCGGATTTTTTCCTATCGTCGAATTAGCGGTCACATATCACAATCAAGTTGTCGGATGCAACGGTCAACGCCAGGCTCTCTTTTTGGAAAACATTTCGGGGTACGCAGAAGTAATCTTACGGAACTTCACCTTCGGTCCCCACGACTGTATGATAGTGTTTTCCAATTCTGGAACAAATATTCTCCCTATTGAAATGGCGGTGGGTGCTAAGGCGCAGGATCTGCCCGTAATAGCAGTCAGTTCTATCGCGCACAGTCGTTCATCGACCTCGAAACACCCTTCTGGCAAACGTCTGTTTGAGATTGCCGATCTGACGATTGACAACTGCAATCCGCCGGGCGATGCTGTCGTGGAAATTCCAAATTTAGCGTATCCTGTCGGTCCCACCTCCAGCATCGGTACACTGACCATTGTGAATGCTATGAAATGTCAAGTCGCTGAACTGCTGACGGCGCGTGCGAAACCACCGGTCGTACTGACGGGTGCGCA
The DNA here is from genome assembly GCA_028820845.1 of Candidatus Poribacteria bacterium. Taxonomy (NCBI): domain Bacteria; phylum Candidatus Poribacteria; species Candidatus Poribacteria bacterium. The sequence goes on along the minus strand of JAPPII010000015.1, from coordinate 87,141 downwards.
TTTCCTCGGACTTGAAGAATCAGCAAAACAGATTGAACGGGCTTATGACGATTACAAGGCACGCGCCCAGAGAAGTTGACATTACACAATTTTTCCGTTGACTTCTCTCGTGCAAACTTGTATACTTTAAGCAGGACGAAGGAATGCTGGGTTTACTGAATTGAGTTGGGATCCGCAGGACATTCTGATGCTGAATACTACCGAAAGAATTGCTGTGATGGGTGGAACGTTCAATCCAATCCATTACGCGCACCTGCTAAGTGCTGAACAGGTTCGGACAGGGCTGGGCTACGATAAAATCCTGTTTATCCCTTCTGCGAGACCGCCTCACAAGGTGGCTGATGCTGATATTATCGCACCCGAACACCGGTACCAGATGGTGCTTCTGGCGATCGCAGAAAACCCTAATTTTGAAGTGTCACGCATTGAATTGGATCGGGAAGGTCCGTCATACACGATTGAAACCTTGAAAGTCCTTGAGAAACTTTACGGAAACACCCGTGAACTCGGATGGATTATTGGAGCTGATTCGCTTATTGAGTATAAAATCTGGAAAAACTTTGATGAAGTATTGGCGCGATGCGTTATGATTGCAACAACGCGTCCGAGTTACGATCTGAATCGGGTGCCGTCTGAGATACGCAATCGGGTTACAACCTTTCCAGTAACTGGCGTTGATATATCTGCCACAGTCATTCGTGAACGGATTAGAAAGCGGCTTTCAATTCGGTATCTTGTGCCCGAAACAGTTCGATCGTACATTTATCGCCATAAGTTGTATCATTAACCGAAGTCGTCGCTTTCCCGTTGGATGATAGGGATGTAAGAATATGCAACACACATGCAGTATATGCGGAACAGTTTACGATTTTGTGTGGAAAGAAGGGACACCTCTACCGAAAAATTTTCCGTTCTGTAGCGCACGGTGCAAGGCAGCGGATCTGGCTAAATGGCTGAATGAAGAGTACACCATTCGTACCCCCTTGCCGAGTGTGATATTGTCGAATACCGAGCGGGAACTCCTTATCGAATTGGGAATGGACCCCGACGATGATGACGGCTAAAACGGTAAAGGTCTATGTAATATGGACTTGCAAGGAACATCTAACAACATTCTAAATCTACAAAATAATCGGGCAGCTTCTACATTAGAAATGCTCCGAGCACACCCAAAGTCGGTTGAAATTCAAGAGTACCTCTCAGCAAAACTGAGTGTGGAACGCCTTCAGCACGTTCTCTCTGTCCAAGAGATGGCGGTTGACTTAGCACGGGCGCACAAAGCGGATGTCTGGCACGTCAACCTTGCTGCACTGCTACACGACAGTGCAAAGTGGATGAACCCCGAGAGGTTATATAGGGAAGTAGAACGTTACGGAATTCGCCTTGATCCGATTGAGAAATTGAATCCATCCCTTTTGCATTCGCTTGTTGGCGCGGAACTGGCAAGAGAGAGGTTTAAGGTAACCGAGTGTGAAGTCCTTGAGGCGATTCGCAATCATACAACCGGTAACCCGTCAATGTGCCTTATTTCGCAAGTGCTATACGTTGCAGACTTTGCAGAACCGATGCGCACATACAAGGCAGCGCATGTTGTTAGAAAATTTGCATACATAAATTTAGAACGGGCAGTGCATCATGTCGCGCGTGCACAGATTGAACGTCTCCTGCAAAAAGGAGGAATGATTCATCCGAACACGCTTCGGACATATAACAAAATGTTTGCTAATGTTAGTAGTTAGAGGCAAAGACGATACGCGTGTCTCGTTCAACAACGGCTGAGAACGGTAAGGAAAATTAAATGGCAGAACACAACACATTAGAGATAGTAAAAGCCGCGGCTTCTGCCGCGATGAGCCGACGTGCACAAGATGGTGTTATCCTTGACCTGCGTGAGCTTGATTGTTTCACAGACTTTTTTGCAATCTTCAGCGGCGTTTCCGATATCCAGGTCGAAGGTATTTCGCAAGCTGTTCTTGAAGAACTTGAAACGAATTGGGAACAGCGTCCTTGGCACCAAGAGGGCGAGCGTAAAGCGGATTGGATTCTATTGGACTATGTTGATTTCGTCGTCCATGTTTTTCTCGCTGAGAGACGCGCCTACTATAACCTTGAGCGCTTATGGGCTGAAGCAGGACGAATTGAATTGCCGGAATTAGCGATGCCTGCACACTTGGAATCTCTATCAGATGAGGCATCGGAGGGGCGTATAGACCCGGATGGCGCATTGGTCTTCGGGGGGCATGAGGAAGGGGTGTCTGAGGAATAGTTCGCTTCTTAAAGCAATTAACAGATCGTAAGTTAATCGATGCTTACAAGAAGTACTGTGACGTTGTCGGTGCCGCCGTAGTCGAGAGCTGTATTGACAAGGTTATCGCACGCTTCTTCGAGATTGGCGGCAGATACGATAATGTCAGCGATTTCTTGGTCGTCCACAATTAAATCGTGCAAACCATCTGTACAAGCGACAACGATGTCACCAGGGACGAGCGGATAGGCATCCGCGTTGACAGTGACTGTTGGCCTGAGTCCAATCGCCTGTGTAATAATGTTTCGCTTCTCATGGACGCGGCCCTCTTCGGGCGTTATTTCGCCTTGTTCGACCATTTTTTGGACGAAAGAGTCGTCTGTCGTTATCTGTGTGAGGTTTCCATCGCGCAAAACGTAGAGTCGACTATCACCGACGTGGACATAAGCAAGGTAACTAAAGGTAACAAAGCCAGCGATGAGAGTTGTGCCCATACCGCGGGCTGTACCACCGTTTTTGGCGGCAGTATAAATGCGTTGATTCGCTTCCTCAGCAAGTTCGCTCAAGACACCAAGCCGTTTCATTGGCCCAAAATCGCTATGTGGAGATGCTTGTGCTTGTCCCCATTGTTCGATAACATCAAGCGCGAGCTTACTTGCCAGGTCACCTCGTTCGTGACCACTCATACCGTCGGCGATAGCAAACAACTGGAGCTGCGTATCAAAGTAGTATAGGTCTTCGTTTCTGTCACGAAGTCTACCTGTGTCCGTTTTTGCTGCAAATTGCATTTTTTCCTATCGTCCGCGTGGAGTGTGATCGATAATACAAAAGGTTGTCGCGCGTGCTTCGTGTTCAAGGAAGGTACCCAATTCATTCAGTAGAACCATTTATTTTTTTAAGTCGATAGTAAAAACGATAGAATACGAATATGGTTTCAAAATTTTAGTAGGATGTGGCGTTGCTTCAGTAAAAACAGTGAAATACATAGGTTTCCTGAGTTTGGTGAAGAAAGTTAACATGGAAATTAAGAGACTGTCTGCCGGTCCAAAACATCATTTTTTTGGCTATTACGGTATTAATCCATGGGATAGTAGTGGAAGGTATCACCTTGCGCTGGAAACGGATTTTCATACCCATCGCCCGATACCAGAAGATGTCGCCACGGTTGGACTGATCCACCGCGACACCCATAAATTTATTTCACACGCTAAAACCGCCGCTTTTAACCTCCAGCAGGGAAGTATGATGCATTGGATAAATGGCAGCAAAGTGGGTGAAGGTGATGGGACCGCTGCGGAATTCACGTTTAACGATTGGGAGAATGACCGGCTGGTATCACGTGCCTTGAACCCAATTACAGGCATTGTTCGCACAATTCGTGGGGCAATTGCTGCTGTGTCCCCTACGGCTCCAATCGCTATTGGGCTTAACTATGGACGAATGGCACACTGCCGTGCTGTTGTCGGTTATGCAAGTCACACCAAATCTGCTGATGTTGAGGCACAGCCAGAGGATGACGGTTTGTATCAGCTTAACCTTCAAGATGGCAGCGCAAAACTCGTGCTTTCTATAGCCGATGTCATCCGGGCAAGTCAGGGCGAACATTTGCTCGGAAAACGGACATGGTTCAATCATGTTTTGTTTAATACAGATGGCACGCGACTTCTGTTTTTTTGTCGAGTCCGTCAGGAAACACGGTTTTATTCTTCACTCTGGACAGTGAACCCCGATGGCTCTGATTTAGAAATGCAAATCCCGTTCGGCTATAAGGTTTCACACTTCGATTGGCGGACACCGACGCGGATTCTTGTTTCTTCAGATATATCTGGTGAGATGGGGTTCGTTGAATTTACAGATGGGCTGCGGGACTTCACACCACTGGGGCGCGGGGTCCTACCACGCGATGGACACGCTTCATACTCACCTGACCGAGAGTGGCTGCTTTGTGATAGTTATCCAAGTGGCCCGCAACGTTTGGCACAACTAATGGTCTACAACATTGCGGAAAATCGGAAGATTGTTTTAGGTGAGTTTCATCATGAAGAACAGTTCGTTGGAGATATTCGGTGTGATCTTCACCCGCGTTGGACACCTGATGGTGCAACTGTTACTTTTGATTCAGTTCACGAAGGCTCCCGGCAAATCTATCTGGTCGATCTCTCGTCACTGGAGTGAAGGTGCCTAATCTCGTTAGAGGATTCTGATGTTGCAAGATGATTGTTCTTATGACAAAATTGGACGGCTACCGAGCATTGTCAAATGCGCGTTTGCTGATATTAACGAAAAACGCGATGCTGTCGTTTTGACAACGGAACCCGCATGGGCAGTTGTCAATGGAATTGCCGTACGCCCGAAACAACTTATCTATGTTGATGGGAACACAAGCGCGTATATGGCTACGCTCGCCGAAGCGTGTGAAGGCGAAGTGATCTACGGCATCGGCGGAGGTCTGGCAATTGACGCTGCTAAATACGTTGCATCGACAAACGAACTTCCTTTAGTTGCGCTTCCTACTATCCTGTCAACGGATGCTTTTCTCACTGATGCGACAGGTGTTAGAGAAAATGGGTGTGTTCGCTATCTCTCTTCAAAGGCACCGGATACTGTTATTATAGACATGGATCTTTTGTGCAACGCGCCTGCGTCAATGCGTGCGAGTGGTGCTGCGGATGTCCTCTCAATTGCAACGGCGATGTGGGATTGGCAAGAAGCCGAAAAAATGGGTGAGAACCTACCCGGTCAGCAAATTACACCGCAAACTATTGACATAGGTGCTACCCTCCTTCAAACGCTTCTGGATAACGCACGGGAGATTGGCCGCGGAACACCTGCGGGTCTGAAACTTCTGCTTGACCTACTTTGTATGGAGGTTCAACTCTGTTATCTGTGCGGACATAGCCGCGTTGAAGAGGGAAGCGAACACCATTTTGTCTATGCAATTGAGAACCGTCTAACATCTGATAAACAGATAAGTGTGGAAAGTACGCATGGAGATGAAGAGACTGTTTTACACGGGGAGCTCGTAGGACTCGGCATCTTGTTGATGGCTGCCTTGCAATCTCAACCCTCTTGGACGCAGTACCGTCACGCGTTGGAGTGCTTACAGATTAACTACCGACTCCCTGGTCTCTCTACTGATGCGATTGCTGAGACCCTTATTGGTTTATCCAACTATGTCAGTGAACATCAACTACCCTACACCGTTGCGACGACATTGCGAATTACGCCTGATATCGCCGAACGAACTATAAAAACTGTATTGAATTAAAGCTGAGGACTATGGAACAGAAAAACAGTCAGACACGATCAGATACCCCTATCTCGGTACTTCACGAACAATCCATCGTAATTGATTCGCACAATGATGCGATCGTGGCACATATCCGCCGCGGTAATATCAGCCTTGCTGACGAACATTGCCAAAATCCCACACAACCCCAAGGGACTATTGCTTATTTACGAGGTCCAGTCCCACCAGCGGAAGAAGCGATTGGCATCCAACTCAACATCCCGAAAATGCGAAAGGGCGGGATTGATGCCGCTTTTTTTGCTGTTGACGTGACACGCGCATGGAAAAACCACCTCGCTTATGCTATGGATGCTTTCGGGTGGTTCGATGCAGAGATAACAGCTAATGCCGCCGATATCTGCATCGCGCGACAGGCGAAAGATATTCGCAAAGCAAAAGCAGCGGGCAAACTCGCCGCAATCCTTGCGATTGAAAACAGCGAAGCCGTAGAACGAAGCCTAAATGTCCTCCGTTCCCTGTATCTATTGGGAGTTCGCTCAATCGGATTGACCCATAATCCCAATACGTGGGCATCAACAGGAAATGATGAGGAAGATCTCGGCGGCGGCTTGACCCGATTCGGCATGGCATTGGTCAAAGAGATGAACGAATTGGGAATGCTTGTGGATGTTTCCCATATCAGTGAACGCGGGTTTTGGGATGTTCTGGAAATCTCTGAACGTCCTGTCATCGCATCTCATAGCAATTGTCAGACCTTATGTCGCCACTCACGGAACTTAACCAACGAGCAGTTAAAAGCCTTGGCAGCTAATGGTGGTGTTATTGGTATTACCTTTGTGCCGGGGTTTATTACCTTGGACGGCTGGACAAGAATGCCGCCGTTAGCGCAACTCCTTAATCATTTTGCCTACGCAATTGACATCGCAGGCATAGACCATGTTGGCATCGGATCTGATTTTGATGGCGGTGGCGATTTACTCAAAGATGCAGGCGAATTCATTAAAATCGCGGAAGGATTGAGTGAGCGGGGCTATTCCGATGCGGATATCCGAAAAGTGCTCGGCGAAAATCATCTGCGCGCTTTTGAGGCGGCGTGTGGATAGGACACTCAATCAGTTCTACTTACGGATTTTCCATAAGCGCGCGAGAGATAGAATGCCATACCTCGTCTACACCAATGCCCTTCATACAGATGTTATCTTTGCACTTATCTGTGAACTGCTTACAAGGGCTGCACGGCACGGCATGGCGGATGATTTGGTGTCCGATTCCAAGGGGCTGAAAACGGATATGATTGCCGGGACCAAACAGTGATACAGTGCGGGTACCTACTCCTGCTGCAATGTGCATCGGACCAGTGTCGTTGGCGACAAAAAGATCGCACTGTTCAATGCAAGCGGCTAACTGCCTAATCTGAAGATTCCCTGCAAATGGAATTGCCCGCGTCTCCATGAGATTCACAACAGTCTGCACAAGTTCGGATTCGTACTGGCCGCCAAAAATCAGAACGTCCGCGTTGAAATGTTCTACCAATCTATCCCCAATGGCAGCAAAACGTTCGGGCATCCATTCCCGTAGTTTCCACCCAGCCCCCGGAAAGAGACCTATTTTTAGTCTACCGTCGGCGGTGCCTGCAGTCTTGAGCCGCTGCACGGCGTCCCTCCGTTCAGATTCAGCGAGAAATAGTTCTAACTTCTGATCTGCTGCTGGAATACCTGCCGCATGCAACAGGTCGAAGTAGTGTTCTGTGGCGTGTCTGTTACCTTGCTCAGAGACACGAACGGTGCAAAACCTCCCTTTTCCGACCCGTTCGGTAGCACCACTGAGGTACATGAATATCTCCGTCCGAAACTTCCGTTGGAGATCAATAGCCAGGGTGAACTTACGTTCGCGTAGAAGACGAATAATCCGCCACATCTCACCAGTATCTTTGTCTTTGGCGAGGCGGTCAAAGGTAATTATTTCGTTGAGATGTGGATTTTCACGAAGGATATCGGCGGATTGTTTCGCTACGAGCATAGCGATGTGAGCAGTAGGAAAGTTGGCGCGTACAGCCCGGATAGCGGGTGTTGTAAGTACAATGTCGCCAAGGGAGCTGAGCCGGATGAGCAATATTTTTGGAGTTTTTAAACTATTAAATCTGGTCACCGTTCCACAAATCAGAATCAACGGTATTCATGCCGTGTGGCATGAAATCAACGGTATGAATGCCGTATGGCATTCCCCGGGTTTTCAGTTAAGTCCGACCACCTTTGGGTTATGAAGTTTTTTAGTGATTATGTCTGGGCGATGCTTCCTCGTTGGAGACCTCGATTTTTTCGAGATTATTCAATGCTGTTTCGACCAATGCGTCTATATCTAAGTTTGATTCTACGTCTGCTAACTCAGCGAGTGAAGCACGTGTTGCTGGATGTTTAGGCACGAAGAGAGAACAACAATCTTGGTGTGGACGTGTGGATATGTCAAAAGTACCAATCTGTTGTGCCTTTTCAATAATTTCAGCCTTATCCTCGCCAATAAGGGGTCGCAGAATCGGGATATCAGCAATCGCTTCGATGGTCCGAAGATTCGTTAGCGTCTGCGAAGCGACCTGTGCGAGGCTCTCACCTGTAACAAGTGCCTCGGCGTTTACCAAAGTCGCCACTCGTTCTGCGATGCGCGTCATCATCCGCCGGTACAACAAAACGCGGAACGGTGCCGGTGTCTGTGTAACAATAGTCTGCTGGAGTTCAGCAAACGGAACGAGATAAACCAGACTTCGATAGTTTGAAACTGCCAAAATCTGAGCGAGTTCAATCACTTTCTCCAGAGACGCTTTATCGGTATATGGGTAGCTATAAAAGTGAATAAAAACGGCTTTCGCACCGCGCTTTATCATTTGCCATGCAGCAACAGGAGAATCAATCCCCCCAGACAACATTACCAACACCTTACCGCTCACACCAACAGGCAGTCCACCAATACCTTGGATCTTTTCTGTAGAGATATAGGCATTTTTCTGTGTTATTTTAATCCAACAGATGAGGTCCGGGTTATGCATATCTGCTTTCGCACCGGTCTTTTCAATGAGATGTCCGCCAACCTCAGCACTAATTTGCGGCGACGTTAGCGGAAAAGTTTTGTCAGTTCGTCTTGTTTCGACCTTAAGAGACTTGTAAGTTCTTCCCTGAATTTGCTGCAGGGCGGTCTCTTTGATAGCCGTCATATCTCTCTCCGTAGCGCACGCGAGTTCAAAATAGGCGATCCCCATGACCTGTTGTAGACGTTTCTTAATTTGAGCGACATCGGCGTTTTTTTCGAGTCGTACGAGAATTCTATCGTGAAGTCGTTCTACCTTTGCATAGCCGGTGCCGCGCAGGGCAATCTTGATATTACTTACCAGTCGTTTTTCAAAAAATATCCTGTTTTTCCCTTTGAGCCCAACTTCGGCGTAGTGAACGCTAAATAATTCTTCCATAATTTGTCTCGCGCGAAAAAAATTTAAAAGAAAACTTGTTTACGAAGGACAGCATCTGTCAAACTAAAATGAAGTTTCGCGACATCTCCCAGAGCATTGCTTCCATGCAATCGAATAAATTCTCTACCCGCATCAATAACTTGATATGCACCTCTTGGTAGACGTATCTCATATTTTTCAGACAGTACTTCCATCCGCTTTAGAAAAGTGTCACGAGCAATAATAGAGGCTGCAGCAACAGCGATATCACGTTCCGCTTTTGGCTCCTGGATTATTTTTATTTTTCGGTGTCGTTCATCATCTGTTTGTTGTTTGATAAGGTCATTTTTAGAGAATTTGTCAACAAGTACATGTTTCGCCCCTACCCGGGTTGCCAATGTCTCGATGGCTTCTCTATGAAGGGAGGCGAGTAAGTGATTTAAGTTTTGTCCACGCCTACGGAGATCGTTATAAAGGGTATTGTAGTCGGTCGGCATTTTTTCAACAACAACGATATACGCCTCATAGTCATTGTGCATCAGTTCAGCGAGGCGTTGGATGCGTCGGTTCGATAGCTTTTTCCCATCAGTGATACCGAGAGTCGAAAGGGTTTCGCGACACGCTGCGTCTACATAAACGGCTGCGACAACAAGCGGACCAAAATAATCGCCTTTTCCGGCTTCATCTGTGCCAATCCAGGCATCCCAATTGTGTATGGTGTCCATGTCATAGGTACCCACACGCTAAAGCGTAGGGCTTGTGCTTCCTCGCAGTCAGCGTTTTTCTCTCAGAGAAAAGTCGTCTTATGTCTGCTCCACTTTAGGCAGCCAAGCCTGCCCGTTTGATATTGATAGCCGCGTTTACGTCTCGGTCGTGATGGGAATCACATTCAGGACACGTCCACTGTCTATCTGAAAGAGAGAGTTCTTTATTATGGTATCCGCAATCACTGCAAGGCTTTGTTGTCGCTGTCCACTGACTGATTTTCTTGAGTTTTTTGCCGTGCTTTGCACACTTCTGTTCCAGTATCTGCAGAAACTGGTAGAAGGCGTGGTCAGAGACCTTACGTCCCCAGAGGCGTTTCATGCCGTCAAGATTCAGGGTCTCAAAGCAAAGCACGTCAAACTCGGTGCAAAGTTCGGTCGCAAGTTTCCATTGCCAATCTTCTCTTTGTCGGGTAATCTTTCTATGGAGTCTTGCCAAAGCACGAGCCGCACGGTACCAGTTACCCGAACCTTTGACTTTACGCGAAAGTGCCTTGTTCAGAGTTCGCAACGTCTTCAGCGATTGCTTGAGAAATTGCGGAGATGCTATCTTATCGCCTGCGTCGCTTGTGAGAAATGTTTTGTTTCCGTAATCAAATCCTGCGCTCTTACCCGTCTTGGATTTGAGTTTAGAATCATCAACTTTCTTGCACGAAAAATATATCCAATAGTCCCCACACCTATCTCGCTTGATGGTGATCGTCTTGATAATGCCTTCAATTTTACGGTGTTTGTGGAAAGAGAACCATGTGCCTATACAGTTGATTTTAATACGATTTTCTTCGAGTGTATAGCCGGCTTGTGTGAACGTCATAGAGTTGTATTTGTGGCGAGACTTGATTTTTGGTCTACCGACTTTGCGGTTCGTTTTACCTGCTTTTCGGTCTTTCTTGTTCTGAAAAAATGCGTCTTGGGATTTGCCATACCGCAATACAACGTCTTGAACAACTTGACTCGGCAAGGCTGCCCAGTGCGGTTTTGTCCGCTTTTTGAGTTTGGTGACGTGTCTTTTGAGTTTGTATGCAGATACATCTTTTCCAAACATACGACGATACCGGCGTGCCAGCAACATGATATGCAAATGGATGCCCCACATATCGTCAATCATGTTGCCGAGTTTGATGACGTTCTTTTGCGACTGAAGTTTGAACCCGTAGGCTATTCTCATAGTATATCCGTTATCTGTCTTTATCCCCGAACAAGTGGGATGCAAGCACGCCACCGAGAGATGACGCTTGTTCTGCTTGCCAACGGATACCTTAATTATCCCACAATTTTACACCAAAGTCAAATGTTTTTTTGACACAACTATAGGCGGTGTCTACATCCGCGCCCTAAAGGACGGGGGTTTGACACCGAAGATTATGTATGCTAATTTATTTTTTTCTGTTCGCCTTATTTTTCTTGATACTGCGCTTCCGTTAAATGCCGAGACGCGGCGAATTCAGTAACTTGTTTGCCTACGGCTTTAACTCGCTCACTGAGTTCAGCATCACGTAAATTGCCATCCGTATCAAACGCATCGGACGAGTTTGGAATTGACGCGTCATTCGGGACAACCCAAGCGTGCAGTGCAGTTCCTACCGTTCGTAACATAGAAATAGCGTTTACGGCTCCCATCCGTCCACCGGACACACCGATGAGCCCGATAACTTTATTCTCGAATTCGTCAAACCCCATCAGATCGAGTGCACTTTTGAGGACCCCGCTGAAGCTGCCGTGGTATTCCGGCGAACCGAGAAGTATGCCGTCGGCGCGTTGGACCTTTTCCCGAAGTTTGAATACCCCGGGTGGGTAGTCGTTCTCGCTCGCAACAGAGCCTTGAAAAACGAGTTCGTATTCACTCAGGTCGAGCAATTCAACTTTAGCACCTGCCGCTTCTGCAGCAGAGAGCGCGATTTGGAGTGCAGCGTGTGTCGTACTCCCCTGTCGCAGACTCCCGCAGATGGCAACAACGTAGATGGACTGGTTATCGGTATCCTTCATTTTTCGTATCCTTTTCTGTTAAGTTGTATCATATCGTAGCATAGGCGTAAAGGGATGTCAAAGATTTTATTGGTTTGAAACACCGATGGTAGTCGTGCGCCTATCTTAATTATTTCATATCTGAAAATCAGATATCATCGGTTTCTATGGAAACTTAAAGGCTGAAGGTAGATTTTTCTTGACATATTTTTGGGTTTCTTGTACGATACGCTTGTGGTTTAAAAGACAAGTTTCCTTATCAACTCAACTATGGACATTGAACAACCCCGTGTAACGGACTGGCACTGTCCATTAACAACTATATTTCAAATAGACATGAGGAGGTTCACTCATGCGTTTAGTTATGTATGTACTCGCGGCTGCACTAATAGTAGGCAGCGCACTCTCCACTTATGCTGCGGTCGAAGACGACGGGTTAATCCTCTATTTTAGTTTTGATGAAGCCAAAGGTGGAACACTTGTAGATGAAACCGGGGGCGGAAATGATGCTGAAATCGTTGATGGTGCGAAGATCGTCAAGAATGAAGGTGTCTACGGCGGCTCAATGTTATTCGCAAAAGGTGCAGACAGTGTGACGGTCGATTCCTTCAAGGAATTAGAAGATTATACAGACAACTCCTTTCTCTTCTGGCTCAACTTTACGGATCCAAACTCCGGTGGCTGGGATCAAATCATCGCGAAAAAGGCACCCGGCTCTGATCGTTCACCCGGTATCTGGACCTGTAACCGTGTCCCCTTGCACATCCACTATCGGTTCAATCCCGGCAACGCCGGAAGCCATTGTGTCGGGCCTGATGGAGAAGGTGATACATTTGACGAAAATAAGTGGTACCACATTGCTGGGATCAAAGAGGGTACTGATTTCCTATTTTACATTGACGGTAAAGTGGTTGACGAACAGACTGTTCCCAAGGATCACGCGCAAGGGGCAGAGAAACTTTACATCGGTAGAACGAATTATAATGCTGCGAAATTCTACATTGATGACCTCTATGTCTACGATAGAGCACTTGATGCTGATGAGGTCACCAGTGTTATGGATGGGAAGCTACTCCCAGTTGAACCTGAGGACAAACTTTCTACTACATGGGGACAGCTCAAAGCACGTCGTGACTAATAACGCATCCACAAAGTGTAGGGACGGGGTTTCTCCGTCCCACATCTATCTCTTCATCCATGAATGTTTACGTATCAGTCCCGTCTGTCCGTTCCAGTGAAAATCTTGTTTCTCTCCTTTATTCTGCTCGTTCCACCTGTATTGATGCAAGGGTGGTGCGATACTGAAGCAGAACTCAATAGCCGGATTGAACGTGGAATCCGTTATCTTGACACGGAACAGTACAATCTGGCACTCGCTGAATTTCAAACTATCCGAAAAGAATTCGCCACCTCCGAGCGTATTAGCAGTTTCGCCCAATGCTATATCGGTATTGTCTACCAGGAACTCAATAGTCTCAGTGAGGCGATAACGGCGTATCAGGCTGCATTGGCACTGGATGGACAACCAGAGGTTCATGGAAGTGCTTACCTTCATTTAGGCATCGTCTACAAAGTGCAAGGCGAGTTATTGCTGGCTGAAAGTCATCTCAAACAAGCCCTTGGACTCCTGGCTGAGACTGCCGAAGCGCACACTCATCTTGGCGATGTTTATGCGCGCCAACGTAGATTTGATGATGCTGAGAAAGCGTATCATGCAGGCATTCGATTGAATCCGAACCAGACTGAATCCTATTACGGATTGGGAAGAGTGGCAGAAATGCAAAATCGACTGGAACAGGCTCTTGCGTATTACGAGGCTGCCCTCGCGCGGAACCGCTACCTATCCCAGGCGCACTATCGGCGTGCTCTTGCACACCGGCGACTTGGGAATAGCGAACACGCTGAGACGGCGATGACGCAGTTTCGTCGCTTAAAAACTTACGAAGATAGGATGCACCAGTACCGAGAAGCCCTCTACAGTAATCCGAACTTGCCGATGCTCTACATTAAACTCGGTGAACTCCATGAAACTTATGACAACTTAACAGAGGCATCTCAAATCTACGAAGCTGCAATACAGGTACACCCGTCTTACTTACCAGCATATCTCAGCCTTGGTGAGGTATTTATTCAACAGCGCAATCTTGAGGAAGCCATTGGGGTCTACCAGAAGGCTACAAAAATTGCTCCCAATAATTCACAAGTGTGGGGGAAGTTGGGGGTCATCTATATCAACCAACGCCAATTTGAACCAGCAATTCTGGCATTCAAACAAGCGATTGCGGCAGATAACACCGCAGCGGAAGCGTATAACAACTTGGCACGACTCTACGCTGGACTCGGTAAAGAGATGCAGCAAGCAATTGACTTAGCCGAACACGCAGTCACTTTGATGCCGACAGCGAAACATTACGACACACTCGCGTATACCTATTATCGCAATGCTGAATATGCTAAAGCTTTAACGGTGATTAATCAGGCACTCGCGTTAGCACCTGATGCAAATGAATACAACAAGTTGCTACTGAAAATTCAGGAAGCACAAGTCGCAAATAAGCATGAGAAAAAATAAAGTTTACAAACATAATCGAAAGGAAGCGGAATGAAGAAAGGAATATGTATCGGTTCATTGCCGGGTGATTCGACGGAAGCGCGCTTCAGACTTGCAAAGGAAGCCGGATTTGACGGTGTTGAAATCGGCACCCTTGAAAATGATGCCGACCGACACGAAAGAAAACAGATCGCAGCACAATGCCAATTGGAAGTGTTCAGTGTGATGAATAGTAAACATTGGGCGTGTCCACTTTCTGATCCAGATGATGGCGTTCGCGCCGAATCGCGAGCGGGTATGCTTGATTCAATAACAACCGCATCGGCTGTCGGGGCAGATACTGTGTTGCTTGTTCCTGCTGTTGTAAATGACGGAACGAGTTATGAAGAGGCGTATGGGCGTTCGCAGGCGGAAATTCACAAGTTAATTCCAGAAGCGGCAGAAAAAGGCATCGCGATTGCCCTTGAGAATGTTTGGAATAAATTTCTGCTCAGTCCAATAGAATTTTGTCAGTATCTTGATGAATTTGAGAGTGATACGATAACTGCCTATTTCGATGTCGGCAATATCGTCCTATACGGGTATCCGCAACACTGGATCCGTTCTCTCGGAGATCGTATCTCTAAAGTACATGTCAAAGGTTTTAACGCAGATGAACGCAGATTCACTTATCTCATTGAGGACTGCACAATTAATTGGAACGCTGTCATGGCGGCACTTGAAGAGATCGGTTATGACGACTATATAACGGCGGAACTACCTGTTGATAAAGACAATCCGGAAGGAACAGTGCATGGCATCAGTGATGATATGGACAGAATTATCGCTGGGAATGTCTAAAATAGAAACGCCTACCACCCTTAGAAAGCGTATCTACAGAATCAATGGAAATTATCATTCAACCTACTTATGCCCAACTTGTAGCAGTTTCAGCGGAGATCATTCGGGATGCCCTCTTAAAAAAGCCGAATCTCGTTTTGGGACTCGCTACGGGTAGCACCCCTATTGGGCTTTACGAAGCCTTGGCGCGGATGCACAAGACAGAAGGGCTCGATTTCTCGAAGGTGACGACTTTTAACTTGGATGAATACGTAGGAATCCCGCCGAGCCATCCGTATAGTTACCACACTTTCATGGAAACCCACTTTTTTAGTGTTGTTAATGTTCCGCCAGAGAATTGTCATATCCCACAGAGCACTGCGGTTGCACATGAGGAATTCTGCGAAAGATACGAAGCCGCAATCGTAAATGCTGGGGGCATTGATATCCAAGTGCTCGGTATCGGAAAGGACGGACATATCGGTTTTAACGAACCGAGTTCTTCCCTAGGTTCTCGAACGCGCATCAAAACGCTTGCGCAGAGTACCTTGGAGGCGAACGCGCCGCATTTCGGTGGCACTGTTGACGCGGTGCCAAAAATGGCGATTACAATGGGAGTGGGCACAATTATGGAAGCAAAACAGTGTCTGCTATTGGCAAGTGGGGAGTCAAAAGCGGAGGCGATCGCACACGCTGTGGAAGGCCCTATTACAGCGGAAGTGCCAGCATCGGTGCTACAGATGCATCCGCGAACAATTGTGGTCATTGACGAGACGGCGGCTTCGCAATTGAAACGCGTAGATTACTATAAGCAGGTTTACGCAAATAAGCAGAAACTCTTGAGTAGCAGTTAGCGGATATTCGCTTACGAGTCCTGCTCTTGGCGCAAGCCGTACTCTTTTGCTTTTCGCTGAATCGTACGACGACTCACCTTGAGTATTTCTGCTGCTTTTGCTTTGTTATTGTCTACAGATTCGAGGGTAGCACGGAGTGCTTCACGGTTGATTTCATCAAGCGACATACCGACTTCCACGTTTAAAGGCTGCTTCCCTTCGATCACGGCAGTTGATGCCCAGACATCCGGAACTGAGGGTAAATTTGAAAACTCTATTCCGGTCGCTTTGAGAATTCGTTCCGGTAAGTCAATCTGCTGGATTGTGGATTGGGTGGACATCACAACGATACCCTCAATACAGTTTTTCAATTCGCGAACATTTCCGGGCCACTTATATTTCATCAGCGTTCTGATGGCCTCTGGTGAAAGGCTTACCAGAGATTTGTTGTTTTGTAGACAAAATTCTTCGAGAAAGTCTTTAACGAGGAGTGGGATATCTTCGATGCGTTCTTGAAGCGTTGGAAGATGAATGGGGACTACATTAAGCCGGTCGTAGAGGTCAGGTAGAAATTCGCGTTTCCTTGATGCCTTTTCTAAATCGTGATTTGTGGCACATACAATTCGGACATCAACTTGTATCGTTTTGTCTCCACCGACGCGCTCAAATTCGCGTTCCTCAAGCACCCGCAAGAGGCGTGCTTGATTGGATAAACTCAGCTGCGAAATTTCATCGAGAAATAGGGTGCCGCCGTGCGCGAGTTCAAATCTCCCTTTGCGTTGATGATAGGCGCCACTGAACGCACCGCGTTCATGTCCAAAGAGTTCAGACTCAGCAAGGTTTTCGTTCAGCGTTGCACAATTAAATGCGATCAGGGGACCGTGTCGCAAACTGCGGTGGTGAATCGCGCGAGCAACTAATTCCTTTCCTGTACCACGTGCGCCGTAAATCATTACAGTCGCTTTGGTCGGTGCGATTTGGGCAATCATTTCTCGGATTTTGGTGATTTCAGGCGACTTGCCCGTCAAACGACGTAGACCTTCGTTTTCATCTATTTGTGATTGCAGCTGCCGATTTTCAAACGCGAGACGTTGATTTTCGAGGGTTCTGTGTAGCAGTGCCGCCAGATGAACTGGGTTGGCTGGCTTTGGCAGAAAATAGGTATCTTTGTAAGCGAGCATCGCTCTGATACCGATGTCAGTTTCTAAGATGTTTGGTTCTGTGATAAAAATTACGCCGACATCTGGATGGTGCTGTATCGCCGCCTCTAACAGTGCTAATCCGTCAATCCGTCTTGCTTTCAATTGTGCAATAAGGATATCTACCTTCAGGTGTTCAATATGATAAAATGCCTGATACATATTGCCTGTAGCAACGAGACGGAGACCTTTGCCTGCTAACGTTTCACAGACAAGTTCGCGTTCCGTCCGATCAGCATCTACAATAAGCACGGTTTTCTGTGTGTCCATGGTCGGAAGCCCCTTCCCAATATCTCAAATTTCTAATCACACTTCTTAATCTATAGGACTATGATACCTTATCGCGCCAAAAAAGTATTGTTTAAAGTTGAGAATTTTGATAAACTATAAACTTAATAACGAACACTATAAGAAATTTTATTCATAATTTTCGGAGGAATGAATGGATAGAAATCTCAGTTCACTGTATAGGCTCGGTGGGCTCACTGGTATCTTGAGCGGTTTCCTCATGCTCGCGTCAAGTATTTGGTTTATTTTTGGTTTATCATCTATTCTATCAGAGAAACAGTTTGAACTTATAGGGAGAATAGGGGTTTTTCACGGTATAGGCGTTCTAACGCTTATTTTGCTGATTCCTACTTTGTTAGCCAGTTATGGCTTGCTTTCTTCGGAAGCAGGTACACGCAGCATTTTGGGCGCGACTTTTGCCGTATCGTGGCTGATTATAGAGTTAATAGCCCACTGCTCGCAAACTGCTCCGTTGAACGAACTATCCAAGTTAGCAAATGAAACCTCTACTGCTTCGATTGGAGAATCGCTTTATACGCTCTGGGTAGAATGGGGAGAGGCACTCTTTATGACCGGTGCCTTTCTGTGTGCACTATTGGCAATCTGTTATGGTTCGGCACTTGGTGCCTGGGGAAATTCGATTGGCATGTATCTGTTCTTTATTTCGATAATCGCTTTTCCAGTGGGTGTTATCCTGAACATGGATATACAGTTGCATATACTCACCCGAGGCCTTGCCTTTCTGTTTCTTGGTGGCATCCTCTTACAAGCCCCCGCGGAGGAAGAACAACTATAGCCGAGTAAGACTTGGGACTTTACTATCTTCGACCTTTGGACCGAAGGATTTAACAGAAGTAGAAATTACGCTTCATTTTCGTCTTCGTCTTCGTTTAGTAATCTTTCCAATTCTGCTAAGATGTCCTCTTCATCGCTTTCTGCCGCTGTGGTTTCTGTATCAAGTGCTTCCAGATCAGAACGAAATTCTATGAGATTGCTCAGGTACCGTTCGCGTGTAATATTTTCTGCTTCCCCGTGCGCCTCGCGCAAACATTCACCACAAAACTCACCGATCTGTCGGATTCCAGCGTCTATATGTTGTAATGCTGCCGCTGCATCGTCTTCTTGCAAACTCAATTCTGCGCTGGCGATGCTGTGCATCATAAGCATGTAACCCTTATATTGATAGCTCTGCCAAGCGACATCTGATGGGGCACATTGGCGTGCCAGATTCGTTACGGCAATATTAGTAGCGGTATCACGCTGCACATCTTTCCACCGCTTGATGCCCGCAAACAAAAGGTAGCGTGTATAGCGATGAAAAGATTCTTCAAAGAGCGTTTGCCATTCCTCTGATTCTAATTGGAATCCTTCACGAGTCCCGTGCTGTTCTTCATAGGTCCGTAATTTTGCAAAAAAATAATCGTAATAGGAATCCATGCCGTGTGGACGCATACCGTCAGGACGGCCCGTCGCGTAAATGCGCGAGATAGTAAAAGCATTTGGCTGTACAACGACAACCTCCCTACCATCTTCAATTTTCAGGACACTCACGGGACGATCGATATCAAGATTCAGCATTTCGAGAATCCGGTCGAAGGTTTGAACCCATCGGGTGTTTCTTTGTATAGAGTCGTTGGTTGCCATTTGTCTATCCTTTTCATAGTTGCCAGTTATCAGTTGTCAATTTTGAGCGTTATCAATTATCAGTTAATAGTTGTCAATTAAGATGTCCGGCTGCTACAAACATTTTCTTCGGTCCCAATGGATTCTTAACTGAATATTGAAAACTGATGCCTCTGCTAATCAATAATCGATAACTATTAAAGCGTCCGAAAATAATCTTGGAGGGACGTGACAGTAATATCTCCACGCTGCAGCGCATCAATAGCATTAACAGCTGCGGCTGCGCCAGGAATAGTTGAAAAAATCGGAATATTATGTGTTATCGCCATCTCCCGAATTAAGAGTTCATTCGGACGGTGCAAGTCTCCAGTCGGCGTATTGATAATCAGGGCAACGGCGTGATTTTTGATATAGTCGTGAATCGTCGGTCTGCCTTTTCCGATGCTGAAGACGAGTTCTGATTCCATTCCATTGCGAAGAAGCACTTTCGCAGTTCCGTGCGTGGCGATGAGTTCAAAGCCCATATCTATGAGTTTCTTGGCGATAAAAATAATCGCGCGCTTGTCTTTGTTTTTCACGCTAATAAAGACTTTACCCCCCAACGGTAGCGTGTAACCGCAAGCCTTTTGTGCTTTCGCAAAGGCGCGAGAGAAATCTGTATCAATCCCCATTACCTCTCCAGTAGATTTCATTTCGGGTCCAAGTCGAGTATTGGAACCTGGAAAGCGATTAAACGGAAAAACCGGTGCCTTGACACTGAAATACGTAGGTTCGATTTCACGGGTAAATCCAAGTTCAGCGAGCGTTTTTCCTGCCATTACGCGCGCTGCAAGTTTCGCTAGTGGCACGCCTATCGCTTTGCTAACAAACGGGATGGTTCGAGACGCACGGGGATTTACCTCAAGCACGTAGATTTCATCATTCTTTATTGCATACTGGACATTCATCAGACCGCGCACCCGGAGTGCTTTTGCTAAAGCATAAGTGAAAGTTTTGAGGTTTTCGATCTGTTCATCTACGAGTGTATACGGTGGTAAAACGCAGTCGCTGTCTCCAGAATGGATACCCGCCTCCTCAATGTGTTCCATGATACCACCAATCACCGTCTTTTCTCCATCGGAGATTGCATCAACGTCTACTTCGATCGCCTCTTCAAGGTATTTGTCGATAAGGATTGGGTGCTCTGGCGAGGCTTGAACGGCAGAATGCATATATTCATGTAAGAGTTCTTCGTCGTAAACGATTTGCATCGCACGTCCACCTAAAACATAAGATGGACGAACAATAACAGGATAGCCGAGCGCTGCAGCGATAGGCGCAGCTTCCTCGCTTGATGTTGCCGTACCGTTGGGTGATTGCATCAATCCAATTTCATCTAATACCGCTTTGAAGAGTTTCCGGTCCTCGGAGCGAGCAATATCTTCAGGGCTGGTGCCGATTATCGGAACGCCTGCATCCTTGAGCGCGATAGCAAGGTTTAATGGGGTTTGTCCGCCAAACTGAACAATGACACCGAAAGGTTTCTCTTTGTGATAAATGTTTAAAACGTCTTCACGCGTTAACGGTTCAAAGTAGAGCCGATCCGAAGTATCGTAGTCTGTACTGACGGTTTCGGGATTGCTGTTCACCATAATGGTTTCATAACCGTCATCTTTCAGCGCAAGGGCAGCATGGACACAACAGTAGTCGAATTCGATGCCTTGTCCGATACGGTTTGGACCGCCGCCAAGGATCATGATTTTCGGTTTATCAGATGGACGTACCTCGTCTTCGCTGGAAGAGGTAGAATAGTAGTAGGGTGTTTCTGCCTCAAATTCTGCGGCGCAGGTGTCAACGGTTTTGAAAGTCGCTTCAATGCCGAGCCCTTCTCGACATTCACGAATGGTGCCCTCGGATACGTCGTAGATGTCCGCTAATTGTCGGTCCGAAAATCCGAATTGTTTTGCTTGCTGCAAGAGTTTCTTTATGTGTATCTCATCAGGTTCGCCGTTTTGTGGCGTGTGATTTAACACGGGATCTTGTAAATGCTGTTTTATGTATTGCTGCGTCCCCGGTTGGGACAAGGTCTGTTCAAAGTCAACGATTTCCTTCAAATTGTAGAGGAAAAACGGATCAATGTGCGTGTAGGCATGAATTTCCTCAATACTCATTCCGCGCGCAAGGGCAGCTTTGATATAAAAAATACGCTTGACGTTCGGAATGCTGAGTTTACTCGGAAGTTCGGACAGTGGAAGTTCATCAAGTGGATGGTTGTCCAATCCAGACCACCCGGTCTCTAACGACCGCAATCCTTTCTGTAGTGCCTCTTTAAAGGTCCCACCGATCGCCATCGCCTCCCCAACGGATTTCATTTGTGTCGTGAGGGTTTCATCGGTGCCTTGGAATTTTTCAAACGCCCACCGCGGAATTTTAACAACGACATAATCAATCGTAGGTTCAAAGCAGGCTGGTGTTTCAGCTGTAATGTCGTTGGGTATTTCGTCCAAATTATAACCGACAGCCAATTTTGCAGCGATCTTAGCGATCGGAAATCCAGTGGCTTTTGAGGCGAGCGCGGAGCTCCGAGAGACGCGAGGGTTCATCTCAATGACCACCTGTTTACCCGTTTTCGGATCAACAGCGAATTGGATATTCGAGCCGCCAGTGTCAACACCAATCTCGCGGATAATTTTAATCGCCGCATCTCGCATTAATTGATATTCTTTGTCTGTTAGGGTTTGGATAGGTGCAACGGTGATGCTATCACCGGTGTGGATTCCCATCGGATCGACATTTTCAATCGAACAGATTATGACGACATTGTCTGCGCCATCTCGCATGACCTCCAACTCGAATTCCTTCCAACCTATAACGGATTCTTCGATAAGCAGTTCGCTGATTGGACTGAGCGCGAGACCCGCGGCGACCATTTTTTCGTATTCTTCGATATTGTAAGCAATCCCGCCCCCTGTGCCGCCAAGCGTAAATGCAGGACGGATGATTGCCGGAAAACCGATCTTTTTAACGAGATCAAGGGCTTTCTGCACGGAATGCGCAATGCCGCTCTCAGGGACATCCAATCCGATTTTTATCATTGCCTCTTTGAAGAGGGCGCGGTCTTCTGCTTTTTGGATGGCTGGCAATTTGGCACCGATAAGTTCGACCTCGTACTTATCTAATACGCCATTTTCCGCAAGTTCGACAGACACGTTCAGAGCCGTTTGTCCACCAAGCGTCGGTAGCAACGCCTGTGGACGTTCTTTGGCAATGACGAGTTCCACGGTGTCCGCTGTAATCGGCTCAATGTAGGTCTGATCGGCAAAATCCGGGTCGGTCATGATAGTCGCAGGATTACTATTGACAAGGGTAATTTCATACCCTTCCTCTTTGAGTGCCTTGCATGCCTGCGTTCCTGAATAGTCAAACTCGCACGCTTGACCAATGATAATCGCACCGGATCCGATAATTAAGATCTTTTTTATATCTGTTCGTTTTGGCATTTTTTTACTTGTAGTTAAGAATCCATCATTTTTGTAAAACGCGAGAAGAGATAACTGGCATCGTGCGGACCGGGGGATGCCTCCGGATGATACTGCACGGAAAAAATGGGATACTCCCGATGTTGTATCCCTTCCAGTGTGTCGTCATTTAGGTTAACATGTGTAATGTCAACGCTGTTTGGCAGTGAGTCGATGTCAACGCAGAATCCGTGGTTTTGTGAAGTAATTTCAACCCGATCGGTCTCAAGATGCTTAACGGGTTGATTTGCGCCGCGATGTCCAAACTTGAGTTTGAACGTTTTTCCGCCGAGGGCAAGCCCTAAAAGTTGATGCCCCAAACAGATGCCGAACAGCGGTTTTTTGCCCATCAACCCTTGTATTGTCTCAATCGCATAGTCGACTGGCATTGGATCACCCGGACCGTTTGATAAGAACACGCCATCTGGTGCCGCGGCGAGAATCTCTTCAGCGGTTGTCTTTGCGGGCACAACTTGGACTTCGCATCCGTGTTCTGTCAGTTGACGCAAGATATTATATTTAATACCGAAATCGAGAGCTACAACCCGGTATTTTGGATCGACGTTGTTATTCGCTTGATGCTGCCATGCGTAGGGATTCGGGCATGTCACGCGTTGCACCAAGTCCCAACCGACCAAACCGTGCCACGCTTTGGCTTTTGATACCAGAGACTCAGGGTTCATATCTTCTGTGGAAAGGCAGCCGTTCATGACCCCGTGTACCCGGAGACGACGGGTGAGTGCCCGGGTGTCTATCCCTTGAATACCAATGATATCGTGTTCGGCAAGGTAGGTATCTAAACTCCATTTTGAACGCCAATTGCTGTGGTAAGCACTGTATTCGCGAACGACAAATCCCTCTACTTGTGGGCCGATGGATTCAACATCTGCTTCGTTGCATCCGTAATTGCCAATCAACGGGTATGTCATTGTGACGATTTGCCCTTTGTAAGAAGGATCGGTCAAAACTTCCTGATAACCCGTCATACTGGTATTAAAGACGACCTCGCCAGTGGTTTCACCCGTCGCGCCAAACTGTTCGCCCTCAAAAACTGTTCCATCGGCTAATGCCAAAATTGCTTTCATTTTTCTAATTTTCCTTGCGGTTCGTTCAGGCGGGTTGCGTGAGGAACAACCTCTCCGTATATCCGCCTGCGCCGTTGTTGCAGGCTACACGCTTTTTTATTATCACTTGGGTTACACTCCTATTCTGCTGCCTGCCCGGAGTGTCATCGCCTGCCAGCCTTTAAGTTCCCATCCATCGAAAGGTGTGTTTTGACTTTTTGAACGAGATTTTGTTACGTCAACCCGATTAACCGAATCAACATCGATGATGGTGACATCTCCGACTGCGCCAGGGGACAGTGTCCCGCGGTCGATGCCGAGGATATTTGCCGGGGTTGAGGTTATTTTCGCAATTGCCTCCATCAACGTAAGATGTCCTGGCTCGACGAGATATGTAAACACAAGGGGTAGAGACGTTTCCAAGCCGATAATTCCGTTAGGCGCATTGAGCATACCTTCTGCTTTTTCCGAAGGCGCGTGCGGCGCGTGGTCGGTCGCGATTGCGTCAATTGTTCCGTCCCCTAAACCTTCGAGGACTGCGTCAATATCGGTCTGTGTACGTAGGGGTGGATGCATCCTTGCATTCGTTCCCTGTTTCTCCACCTCTGCATCGGTGAGGATCCAGTGGTGTGGACAGGCCTCGGCGGTCAGATGAACGCCACGGTCTTTGCCTTGGCGGACTAACTCGACGGCACCGGCTGTGCTCACATGAAGCACGTGGAGATGTCCACCTGTCATCTCTGCTAACATGATGTCACGTGCTACGATGATGTCCTCCGCGGCATTTGGGCTGCCGGTGAGACCTAACTTTCGGGAAGTCTCTCCGAGATTCATGACGGCGCCTGCATTGAGATTGTGATCTTCACAGTGAACCATAATTGGGAAACCGAGTTCTGCGCTCAAGGCGAGTGCATCGCGCATAAGTGCAGCATTCATAACGGTAACGCCGTCGTCGCTGAAACCAACTGCACCGGCGGAACGCATCCCACGCATATCAGTGAGTTCATTACCGGCGAGGTCCTTGGTAATACTACCGAAAGGAAATACGTTGGTTGCTGCGGTTTCTTCTGCGATGTCGTAAATCTGCTCAATCTTTTTAGGTGTGTCTATCACCGGTGATGTATTCGCCATACAAGCAACTGACGTGAATCCACCTGCTGCTGCAGCTGCTGTCCCGGTAGCGATCGTCTCTTTATGTTCAAATCCGGGTTCACGGAGATGGACATGCATATCAATCAAGCCGGGTGCAACAATTAAACCCGTTGCGTCGTAAACATCCGTAGTCGTAGGTTTGGAAATCTTTTCCTTACCATCGACTCGAACGATTCTGCCATCAGTGATAAGCAGATCACCAACTTCATCAATATTATTCGTTGGATCAATGATATGCCCATTAGTAATAAATGCGTCGCTCATTCATCCTCTTTTTCGTATATTGTCGCTGCGTCTGTGCCATGCTCTTCGGCAAGCTGCACCCGAATGAATTCTTTTTGGGAGGTGGGAACATTTTTGCCAACGTAGTCAGCAGCAATCGGCAATTCACGATGCCCTCTATCAATCAGGGTTGCCAGTTGGATTGCTGCAGGTCTGCCAAAATCCATCAGGGCATCCATTGCGGCACGAACCGTGCGTCCTGTATAGAGCACCTCATCTACCAAGATAACCCGCTTGCCTGTAACGTCAAATGGCAGTTCAGTGCTATTAACTTGGATTTGGGTTTCATAGAGATTGAGGTCATCGCGATAGAGTGTGACATCGATAGCGCCAACATCCACTTCAATATTTTCGATGTACTCCAAATTTGCGGCAATGCGGTGGGCAATAATATCGCCTCGACTTTTAACACCAACGAGTACAAGATCTCCAATGTGCTTATGATTCTGCTCTAAAATCTCGTGAGCGATTCTGAGCAAGGCACGACGCATTTCTTCAGCGTTCATGACTTGTGCTTTTTCGCGCATTTCTATTTCTTTTCCTGTGTCGGTTTATAGCGTTATTTTAACAAATAAAAAACCTCTCCCGTCTAATGTGACGAGAAAGGCAACATCCCAGTCGATTCCGATTTACAATTTCGATTCAAAATATAATCATGCATCCTTTTTTCAACCTCTCTGGATTGGATTAAAAAGGGTTCCTTGATAACGACGCTCCAGTTCTTAATATTATACCATATTTATATTTTAATTGCAAAATTTTTTGTATGCTTGTCAGATTATACTATCCCAGAAATACTATGCCTTCTGCTCTACCATACTTGCGAGGATGCCGAGGATTTTGTCGCACTCGTGAATTGAGTAGAATTCGGTATCAATATAAAGAGTTTGCCTTTCCAATTTGAGAAAGAGCCATTCTGTTCCAGAAGTGGTCGCCCCGTAGATGCAAGGTATATCATTTCCATTTTCCTTGTTAAAGCGTTGTGCGGCGATCATCTCGGCAACGCACTGACCGAGTCCTACTGTCAGGTCATCCTTCTTTGCCTCAACAAGAATGATGATAGGTGTCTCTAAAACGAACCGTGCCGGAGACAAACTTATTAAAAAATCGCAGACCCCTGTCAATCCGTTTTCGGCATCAACGTTAAAGTCAATCCCGGAAAAAACGCCGATCTGTCTATCAAATTGCTCGCGAAGTTCTATGAGTACATTAGCGATAATCAGTTCGGATTTCGCCTTTTCCGTGTTGACGGCGAGAGCTACCTGCATATTTCGTTCCAATACGGCTGTGAGTACCGAACTTGGCGTTTTTGGCTCTACGTGGGCAAAGAGGTTTACCGATTCAACTGTTTCTACTATCTGAAACGCCTTCTTTACTTCGCTTAAGGTAAAGTTGCTATATGCCATTGAGACACTTCCTATCCTTCGTTACGCTTTTTGTTCCACCATACTTGCGAGGATGCCGAGGATTTTGTCGCACTGCGCGATTTGGTAGACTGTTATATCAATGTGCAGTTTCTGTCCTTCCAATTTGAGAAATCGCCAATCTGTTCCCGAAGTGGTGGCGCCATAAACACAAGGTATATCATTTCCTTTTTCAGCATTAAAGCGTTGTGCGGCGATCATTTCAGCAATGCACTGCCCGAGGCCTGCTGTCAAGTCTTCCTTCTTTGCTTCAACAAGGATAATGACAGGTGCCTCTAAAGACAGCTGGTCTGGCGATCTACTGATTAGGAAATCACATACACCGGTCAACCCTGCTTCGGTATCAACATTGAATTCAATACCGGAAAAGAGACTGATATGTTCCCTAAAACGCTCAAGGAGTTCAAACAAGACATCGGCGACAATCAGTTCTGATCGTGCTTTTTCTGTGCCTATTGCGGCGGCTACTGGTACCTTTTTTGCCAAGACTGTTGTGAGAAGTTCACTCGGACTTATTGGTTCTATCTTGGAAAAGATACCTATGGCCTGAGTTGTTTCTAACTGAAATTCTTTTCGCACTGTCTCTAATGTAAAATTGCTGTAAGCCATTTGTTAGAACCTCCACACTTTCTTACGCGTTCTGCTCTACCATACTTGCGAGGATACCGAGGATTTTGTCGCACTGCGCGATTTGGTAGACTGTTATATCAATAGACAGACGGTTGCCTTTTAATTTGAGAAATTTCCACTCTGTCCCTGTTGTGGCGGCACCATAAACATGGGAAAGGTCATTCCCTTTCTCAGCGTTAAAACGTTGTGCTGCGATCATCTCAGCAACACACTGCCCTAACCCAGGTGCTGGGTCTTCTTTCTTTGCCTCAACAAGGACAATAACGGGTGCCCGTAAAAAAGATTGCATCGGCGATAAACTGATTAAGAAGTCGCAGACCCCCGTCAATCCATTTTCAGCATCAACATTAAAATCGATGCCAGAAAAGAGGCTGATGCGACGCTCGAATTTCTCACGGAGTTCAATGAGAATATTGGCGACAATCAGTTCTGACCGTGCTTTCTCTGTATTTACAGCTGCGGCTACCGGTACCTTTTTTTTTAACTCTACCATGAGTTCGGCACTGGGTTCTATGGGTTCTATGTTTGCAAAGATGTCTATAGATTCAGTCGCTTCCAATTGAAACGTTGTTAGCACTTCTTCTAAGGTCCAATTGCTATACGCCATTTCTAAAACCTCCATACTTCTTACGCGTTCTGCTCTACCATACTTGCGAGGATCCCGAGAATCTTATCACACTGTCCAATGGAATAGACTGCGCTATCAATCTGGAGCTGCTGTGCTTCCAATTTGAGAAAGTGCCACATTGTGCCCGTAGTGGCAGTTCCATAAATACAGGGAAGGTCATTTCCTCTTTCAGCATTGAAATGTTGCGCTGCAAGCATCTCTGCAACACATTGACCGAAACCAGTCGTCGGTTCGTCTCTCTTTGCCTCAACGAGGACGATAATAGGGGCCTCTAAATGAAATTGCGTAGGTGAAAGACTTATCAAGAAATCACAGACCCCTGTCAAACCCTTTTCCGCATCAACGCTGAAGTCAATGCCTGAAAAGAGACTAATCCGCTGCGTGAAATGCTCGCGGAGTTCGAGTAGTACATTGGTGACGATCATTTCTGACTTTGCCTTTTCTGTGCCGATAGCAAGTGCTAAGGGCACGTTGCGTGCCAAGGTGGTGGTGAGGTACTCACTGGGTGTCACAGGCTCTATTTTTGAAGAAATATCTGCGGCTTCATCAGTTTCCAGTTGAAATGTCTTCCGAACTGATTCTAATGTAAAATTGCTGTATGCCATTTGTTAGAACCTCCTTTCAAAGCATTAAAACAATAGACTCTGATCTGGTATGTCCAATTTTTTATTTTCGGGCACGTGAATGCTCCAGTTACGATTCTGAGAGTACCTCCGAGGACTCATGCCCTTCATCGTGTACGACGCGATAGCAGGGAAACTCGTATGATAATTGTCAAAGAATTCAGGGCTCGAATAGATTTGCATTTAACCCTCAAACCAAAAGTCGTACCAATAGTGGTCATGGGTATGTAGTGGGAGGTTGCGAGTGTGTCCCCTCAACGAGACAGAGCTGTTGAGAAGGTGTCAATCCAAGAAAGTCAATGCTTTTTTTTGGATTTCCAGTGCCAGCGTCAACCGTCCAACGAGTTGCTCAAGTTGAGCGATTCGCTCCGCTGACTCCCTTGACGGAAACCTATCTTCCGATTCAAAGAAGGTTTCAGCATTTTCAAGAAGTTGGCGTTTCCACGTTGAGACTTGGGTTTCGCTGAGGTTATGATGCCGACACAGTTCCGCTTGGGAGCTTTCACCGCGAAGTGCCTCAAGCACAACTGCTGCTTTAAACTTAGGCGTGAGTTTTCTTCGTTTCACCATCGGAATGCTCCTTTCAAATACAGATTATCATTGTAGCACGATCTTATATGAGAGAGTGGTCTAAATTTCCGGTGGCAGTACAATATATCCGCGTCCTACCCTATACCGTCCCCTGAATAGCATTGATTTTTCACTCTGCAGTCTCCTTAAAAAGGGCATCAAAATCGGCAGCCAACGCTTTAGATCGGTCGGTATGGACCTGAATCATGAGGCGTACTTTTTTTTTCGCTTTCTTTTCTTGATTGGCAAGATCTTTGAGTATCTGGATACGTGCCTTCAAATCTTTTCTGCCTTCATCCGTCTGTCTGGCAAGGTGTTCGCGAAGGCGTTGTATCTCCTGCCGACACATCTTGAGTTGCGTATCATGTTTTTCCGATCTTTCCCGAAGCATGTCTATCTCGGCGTTCAGAGTCGTAGTCAGCTTGATGATCTGATCGAGACGGTTCTTTTCGTCCAATGAAACCTCTGAATCCCCTACAGGGGTGTCAGCGTGTGGAAGTTCTTTCGTCTCACACCCACAAATCAAGATACACAGAAATAGAAAAAATAAAAACTGAAGTTTCGCGAGAGTCCCCTGAACAAGTAACATTTTTTAGACACCTTCTGCGATGGGATCTCCCCATGGATGATACAATTTCGGAAAAATCTAATGGGAATCTAACTTATATTCTCTCATCATTTGCTAAACCGCACCAGCCATCCTCTGGTCATTTGATACTATTTTACGATCAGCATTTTGCGAGTAGCGGAAAAATCTTTTGCGGTAAGCGTATAAAAGTAAATTCCGCTACTGACGTGTTCGCCAATTTCATTTTTACCATCCCAATATGCCGCACGCCTTTTGTCTTGATAGATACCCATAGGCTTGTGTCCTAACGCTAAATTCCGAACACGTGTGCCGTCCACCGCATAGATCGTTACGGAAACATCTGCGGGGACTGAGAGTTGATAGGGTATCCACGTTTCAGGATTGAACGGATTGGGAAAGTTTGGCAAAAGGGCAGTCTTTTTAGGTATCAACGCTACGAGGAGTTGTTGTAAAAATAGGATACCGCGTTGTGAATGCATATCCGTGAGATTCAATCGCTGCGCGGCGGATAACCACTGTTTGACCTCTGTAGCAGTGAGCATTTCTAAAGCTTGCAGATGTAGAGAAGGGGCGGAGGCACTTGTCCCCAATGCTCCAGCGACCAAGACGAGATCCGCAATATTGACCTGTCCATCACCGTTCACATCTGCAGCATTCTGTCCTGTCTTGCCAAGGTTTGAAGCAACTAATACCAAATCCGCAATGTTAACAGTGCCATCACTGTTGACATCTGCTTTGAGTTTAGTGGGTTCGGTTATTTCAGCGTTTTCAATCTGAGGCGCGAATGTTTCGCCTGTGCTGTTGGTGAGAAGGACATCAGATACTGTCAAAGTAGATGCCTGCACTGCGATGACTTCAAAGGTGAGCGTAGCGAGGGTGCCGTCACCGTTGCTTTCGCCTGCCAGAGATACGGCGTTGAGTTTCACAAGATTCCCTTCCAAAATCGGAGGGACAAAGAATGCGCCATCAGGCAGATAATCACTGTTAAGACTTTCGACATAACGGAGCGCCGTGTCGTCGAACTGCACAGTTGCTTGGTAACCTGCGACATTTTCGCCGTTAGCAATTTTTAGGGACAACTTGAGCCGTTGACCAATATTGGGAGACGGCACACGCATAGGCAAAAGACTCACCATATCTGATCGGTTTCCTGTATCGTTAGCGGATTGTGTCGTTTGTAAGAACGTTGCAACGCTTGTTTTCATTATCAAATTGATTTCAGCTTTGTTCAATGCCTTGGAGAAGACTGCGTAATCGTCTATTAAACCGAAAAAGTTGTGATCAGTGGTGAACCTACTACCAATGAGGTAAGCGGTGTTCCCGCCATCCGTTTCTTGAAAATCTGTCTCAGTGACCTTCTCTCCATCAACATAGATCCTAAATTTATCACCATCGTTTGTGACGGCTACGTGTAACCATGTATCGACTTCAAAGAGGCCGGGCTCGGTCTCACAGAGGTCTCCCCATGACCATACCCCATCGATTCGTCCACGCCAAGAGATGATTCCTGCGTCTTCAATAATGAATAAGGTGTTAGTGCCGGCTCCCGCCGCGGCTCCCGTCGGTAAACTCCGCCAAACGTATCCGTAATTAGTTCCAGTTTTTGGATAAACCCAAACAGCAAGTGTGAATGGGTCCGCTTTGAAAAGGTCGCCGTGGAGTGAGTCGGAGGCATTCATTTTGACATAGGCACCGTTATTGAGTGCTATTGCATCTCCAAATTTGCCTTCAACATAGTTTGTTGTACCTATTATTTGACCGTGGTTGCCATTTCCAGAGGCATCCTCTGAGTTCCTGTCAAAGGGGTAGTATGCCACCAAATCCGAGGCAGCGTTGACATCCGCATCTATCTTTTGACTCTCATCGTGCAATACGCTCTCTTTGTGTTTAGGAGGAAGTGTAAAAGGTTTATTTGGGAAATCATACATCCAATTACCGTGAACATCCATGAAGTAATATCCAATACGCTTGCCTCTTAAAACATCTTCAGGAATATCTGTAAAAACAACATCTTCAATATGGGAATCTCCATCAAAAAACTGCCAACCAATAACCCACGAATCCACTTCAGCATAGACAGATGCAACGCCATCGTTATCAGGGTCTCTCACAGATGCGCGAAATTCGATGTCGTTATTTTCCAGACGTTTCGCGCCACGAAATGTCGTGAGTCGCGGTGCAAAATTATTCCGAAACCCTGCACCCACATTGAAATGACGGAGTTTTGATAACCAGCGTGCCTCTGCCGCAACAAGATCATCCCCGTTGCCGCTATTATTCATTATGTAAGCACCAGGGGTATAACGCACGCCTCGTTCAAAAAGCAGATGTGACAATCCAAAAGTATGTCCTAATTCATGCCGCAAAATATTTTCTACCCGGTTTCTCCGCAACTCAACACTCATCGCATACCCCGAATACTCTGGATGCCCATTCCCGTGAAATCCCGCAAAAGGTCTTGGCACTGCAAGACCCGTTGCCCCACCGCGCATCAGTTCCACCCCCGCGAGCACAACAGCATAGATCGTTTGCTTATCCTCGAACCCCTTACGCTCTAATTCAGGGATTAAGAGGTCCAACACCGATTCCGTTGCATAACGCGCTTTATTGTGTCGGCCCTTTATATGATGAACAACAACTTTACCTGTTCGATCCAGTTCCAATTTAAACGTTTTCGGGCCAAATCCATGACGTTCTATTTCAGAGCGGTATGTCTCTTGAATAGACTTCATCAGCTCGTCAAAGTCCAACAGATCCGATCTATTTTCGCTGTCGGCAGGTTGAAAATAAACAACTTTCACTTGATAGGCTTCACTCTCGGAAACAACACAGACCATGAGAAAGCAGAGAAAAATCATAAAAAGCATCCTACCCTCCATTTGAGTGCCGATGTTGTCGTCTTGTAGATTTTCACCGTCGCTGGTGGCGTTCGTCTGGAAATCAGAAGTCCAACGACTGTGCGGGTAAACACGAGCGTAAAAGCGAGAACGCCTCTGATTTTTGGGTTTCTTGACATGAGAGGCTCTTTTTTGTCAACGCTCATAAAACGACAGAGATTCATAAAATGACCGATGCGGTCTCTTGCTTCATGTATTTCGTCGCGTAATCTACTCTTACCAAAGCCGTAACCTTCTTAGATACGGCGGAAAGATTATCCGTACTCTGTTCGGAAATACCACTTGCATCTCCAGCGCGCACGCTGAAAACGCCCTGACGCGCCGCACGGAGCGGCCCGAGTTCACGCCGCTCCCTTCAGCTAACGTTTTGGCACGTTCCCGCGCATCCTGCATCGCTGCTATCAGCAACTGACTCTTTAGCGCATCGACTTGTGTATAATAGTAATTCGGCATTCCTGAACGTAGGTCTATGCCCTCTCTGAGCAGCGAAGCACGGGTTTTGGCTTGTAGTGTAAACTTATTTTTGGAATCTACTATAATAATCTGATGGGACATGCGTATATCCCACAGTGCATCTGTAACGAGGTAATCCGCATTTCATCCTCATTCTAATGGCGCGAATACCTCTGGGTTTGATTTGATTACTGTGATCGACGAATCCTAACCCGCCCAGGAGAGATAACACTGAAAGCCTCCAGCAATTGGGTGCCTTGATTCGCAAAAATGGTTGAAATGCTTCTCGCTTTTGCATGCTTGGATAAACCATCAAGGCGAATGAGAACGACTCCTGCATGGATACGTCCCTGACGGAAGACAATCTCACCGAAGTCTTTATCTTCTGTAATCAGTAACGCCTCATTTTGGTTGGCTTGTGCTAATACAGTTTCATCGTCAATACTTGGTGCAAACTCAGCAACGTATAAAACGTTATGTCCATCCTGTCGAAGTGTGTCTACAATAAGTTTGTCAACGTTTTCATCTACAATGAGATTCATGGCGTTTGTTCTGAAATAGGATAAACGACATCAGCGCGAAGGGCTTGCGCCGCAAAACGAAAAGCTGCACGGATACCTTCCTCTGTTAAGCGCGGATACGCCTCAAGCAATTGCTCGATCGTTTCACCTGCCGCGAACTTCTCCAAAATCAACTCAACAGGGATACGAGTTCCAGTAATAACAGGTTTTCCCATCATGATAGATGGATGCGATTGGATCCATTTCGTATCCATTTTACTTTCTCCTTTCAACGAAATGTCTAAAAAACCTAATTTCTGACATGAGTTTGATCAATACGTTGGACAACCCACTCCCGAATTAGATTGGCCGGAGATATTCCGCGCGACTTGGCAAGTGTTTTGATAACCTCAAATTCTTCAGAATCCAATTGAACAGAAACGAGGGAATCAAAAACGACTTCTTCGGATCCTGGTTTTTCGCTCGGCGGGTCCACGAACTTGTATTTACCTGATTTCCGCATTTCGGTTTCCAGTTCTTGATAATACGCGACCAATCGGCCAAGATCATGTCCAAATTCTTCGGAGATTTTTCGCCGCATTTCGCGAACTTCTTCCATTATACTGCATTCCATAATCTTCTTGCTTCCCATTTTAGTCAGTACCTCCAAAATAATCCAAAGGGGTTGTTAATTCAGGTGTAGGCAAACCCAATTCATGATTAATTCCTTGAATGAGATAAATTTTATCGGTTCCTCCATAGACTTTCCATGAATATTATACCACTATTAACATCAGAATTCATGAAAAATAGAATGGTGCTCTATTCATCCTGCACAGCACTGATTTCATCTTCCGAAATCTTGTGAACGCTTTTCGGGTTGAAGGTCTGTGTTGTATCAACGCGCAGAGCAACCTCAATCCTGCCACCTGTCAACACAAAGAATTGGATCAGGAAACCACCTCCCTGCATCGATTCAACCTGATATTCTTCTTCGTCAAGGTCTCCGAGCCATGACGGTAGAGATTCCTCAAATTTCGGATGCGAGAGGACATCCTCTGGTAACGCGATAATCAGGGTACCGGGATCGTCACCGATTGCATCGCCGATGACCTCACGTTTCGCCACCATAAACGGCACAACACAATTAGCATATTCAAAGTCATCAGCAGTCGTGCGCTCAGGTGGCACGAGTCCCCATGTCAAGTGATGGATAAATGGGTTCCCATAGCCTTGGCTAAGCATGTGTTGGAGTGCTGGTTTGTCAACAGGATGCACAACGGCGACGTAGTCGAACCACCCTTCGCTGTGTGCGGGGCTATCTGCGGGTAATTGCGCCGAGACGTTAATGTAATCGTAACCGTCAACGGGGGATGGATAACACCGTGCATCCCAGCCATTGACATAACCGAGTCGTTTCAGACCGTCGGCAACGAGGTGGGGGGGATCACAGAAAATCGCGGCATGATCCATGTTCGGATGAATTTCTACGCCTGCTCCGGTGACGCGCTCGGCAACATCAGTCGCTTCTGTGAATCGGAGGTTAGCATTTTCAATTGTCAAATAATCAGCAAAATTTGTTGGTAGTGTAATAAGGTGTTCCATGGGTTACCTCCGTTTCATAGGGGTGTTTAGTGGGACAGACGGAGTTGCAAGTTGCCGTTACGTTTTCCGCATTAAGAGGGAATGATTTAGACAATTTAATTTTAACAAAAATTGTGTTCATAAGCAAACACTATTTTGCATTTGCAAAAAGTACAGGTTGTTGATAATATAGATATACTACGGGCGATGAATCGCCCGACTACAAACAGATGAGGGGAAATTGATGAGAAAAAATACCTTTCGAGAACTACTCAACGCTGATAAACCCACTGTTGGCACCCATATCCATACCACTTGGCCCTCCATTGTTGAGGCGATTGGGCATACAGGGTTGTACGATTATGTCGAATTTGTAGGGGAGTACGGTCCATTTGATTTACACGATCTGGATAACTTGTGCCGGGCAGCTGAGCTTCACAACATCTCGACCATGATTAAGGTTGATCAAGAGCCGCGCGGCTTCATCGCACAGCGGGCAATCGGCTCTGGCTTCCAGAGCGTCCTTTATGCAGATTGTCAGAATGTTGAAGATGTCAAAGAATGCGTTCGCATCACGCGCGCCGATACACCTGAAGATGGCGGCAGTTATGGTGTGGCGACCCGCCGATTTTCCTATATGGGCTATGGCGGGGGGCCAGAATACGTCCAAGCCCTCCGTGATGTTGTCAATGTCATTATGATAGAGAAAAAAGGCACCGTCGAAAATCTGGAAGAGGTACTGTCTGTTGAAGGCGTTGATATGATTCAGTGGGGCGGTTCAGATTATTCTATGAGTATCGGGAAAGTCGGTCAGCGCGGTGCCCCTGAAATTCAGGACGCACACGATAAAGTGTTTAAAACGGCTGTAAAGATGGGGGTGCCACCGCGGGCTGAGATCGGAAGTGCTGACGACGCGAAACGCTATCTTGATATGGGAGTCCGACATTTCTGCATCGGCACGGATATTTCCATTCTCTACAGTTGGTGGCGAGAGAATGGTGACGGGTTACGGAAGGCTATTGAGGGACATTAGAGCAGTCGTCAGGTCGCTTCGCTTTCAGCATTGTCCCGCAAGTCCACACGCGACTTGCGTAGGTGTTCCGCTGCGCTCCACTTTCAGCAATACCAAGAGATTTTTCTTTAAAGGACAGTCTCTTTACTGACTGCTGACCGCTGAAAGGGTTGCGTAGCAACCTTTCCTGACTGCTGACCGCTGACGGCTACTAAAGCATTGCTTGCATTTTTTCTGCGACCCAATCTACAGCGACATCAATCATCGCTTGTCCTTTCTCAACAGTCGCTAACTTGGCTTGATGGTGATATTCCCGATCGGCTTTCGCTTGTCCTTCGTTAGAGATGGTGAGCTTCGCGCTGTCGTAATCTACACCGTTCCAATCAACATTTTCGACAAAAGCGGCAAGTGCAAACGCCGTCTCAAACTCCGCTGCGTGTCCGGGACAGATTCCCGATTCCATCTGCGCTTTGACCAGTTCTTCGGTGTATGCTTCCCAATAGGAGTGGAACGCGATATTAATGCCCAGTTTTTCCCGATAGCCGTCTAATCGCTCATGTACTGGACCTGAGTTGCCTGCATGCCCGTTGACAATCAGGATGTTGTCAATGCCGTGCCGACGCATGCTATCGGCGACATCGTATAGTACCTCGCCAAAGACTTCCGGACGGAGCGTGAGAGTCCCCTTATGATCCATCCAGTGTTCGGATACACCGATCGCTAAAGGGGTTGTTACGATAACTTGTGGGAACAACTTTTCGGCGGCTAATTTGGAGACATACACTGCGCTTTGTGTATCATGATACATCGCTAAGTGTTCGTTGTGTTGTTCCGTACTTCCTGTGGGGATAATCGCGCCTTTAAGGGTACCCGCATCGATCGCCTCACGGACATAACGCCGTTGGTTTTCCCAAAGTAACACGGATTTGATTTCAGACATTGTCTAACTGACCTCCATATTTGGTTGGATATGTAGAAAAAAATAATTTTCCTACCGTTACACTACTTCTATTTATAGTAATGTTTAGAATTAATTAGACACTCTGCACCGGCGAGGTTAGAAACCTCGCCTACCAGGGGAGAAGAGGCGAGGTTAGAAACCTCGCCTACCAGGGGAGCGGAGAGTGTCTCTTTATTTTTTGGTTTTACTATAAATCTCAAGTGTGCTAAGAATTTTGATATTGTGCCAATGTTCTTCGGATAGCCGCAATTCCGTCTTCCATATACGCTCGGTTTGGTGGAAGATAGTCTTGTAGGCTTTCCCAGTCGTATTCGTTCTGTGTCGCGTCGTCGTTTTTGAAAAGAATTTTGGTGCCGTAATCTCGGATTTCATTGATTGCCCATTCATAGATATAGAAGCCGAAAATATCTGCGTGTAGGGCAACGTCGTTCTTTCTTTTTGTGAGATACCGTTCCAGAACCACCTCAAACCGTTCACCGGTGAAAGAGACTAAATCTTTTTCAGGTGGACCTAAGGAGACTCCATCCCAATCAATCAGATAGAGTTGATTGTCAGTATCCAGAATGAGGTTGCCAGGTGTCGGATCGCCGTGTGTAATGACAAATGGCGTTTGTAGTGTCTCTGATGAACGTCCGAGGCTATCGTATCTTTCAATTGCTTGTAGAATCTCTGATTTATGCTGTGTGAGTGCTTTGAGGAGCTGCTTCTGATATTGATTCTGGGGCGATATCTTTTTCGCAGGTGCTTCAAGGACTGTGTTGAGTTCATGCCGCGCGGGTAAATCATACTTTGCGATTGTGAGGTGATTGGATGCAATTGTCTCTGGACATCCGTGAATTGTCGCGAGTAGTGCTCCTGTTTCTGATAATTCTGCATCAGTAAAATCTTTTCCGACTTTCCACAAGTCCCAACGGCTTTTACCTTCAATGAATGGGAATAGCGAAACACGGAAATTGTGCCACGGAATACTGAGTTCACCTTCCTGCGTCTTCAGAGGCGCGACAACACCAAGTATATTACATCTGTGCCGTAAGAGGGACGCTACGTGCAAACGACTATTTGGCACCGAAGTTGAGGCTTTAGCGAAGTATTTTTCGCCTGTCTCAGCCACAGTAATATAGCCGTAACTGTCTTCGCCTTCCGGGAAAAAGGTTATCGAATGTAAAGGTAAACCATAAGCGGTGCTGAGGTTTTGTAGTAATTCTGTTTTATTGAAGGCGTTGTCAACTTTCATATCTAAATTTCTCGAAATAACTGTCAATTTCCGGTCTTAACTCAATACCTGCTATTTCAAAGGCATCCAATAGGTCTGTGTAGGTTCCTTCTCCTCCGATAAAATTCCAAAGTTCTTCTGCTATCAGAATGTCATACTGTAGATCGAACATTCCTCTCAGCGTCCACCGTTTGTATGGTTCTGGCTCATACAGATTGTAAGGAAGACCAATTATTGTATTTAACGTGAGTTTAATAAAAGTAGGATGTCGGGTTTCGCTACTGCTATTTAGGCAGCAAATGCCTTAAAAAACGACATATTTGTCCAAGTTATAAGGTTTTTCGTGTATATTTACCGCTCTACCTGGGGGAAACACCCAAGCAAAAACACCTACGATTTTATTTTCAAGTTCACGTTATTTACATCTACCTTTGGATCTCGTGCTAATTCAGCAGCAGTCCATTCCTTTTCTCTTTGAAGTGGAATATCGTCTCAGAATACGCTGCCTCTCGATTTTTTTCGGTTCGATTCAAGACGGGTCGCTTGTGTTGGTTGACGATGTGCATTCCAGCGATTTCAGCGATAGTGGGATACATATTAAACTTATCATTTGCGACAACAAAAACATCGTAATCGTCAACTAAAAACCGCTTACAGTTTTTGAAGACTTCTGCCACACCGAGAGTGTATGATTCTCTTGCTTCTCGTCCTTTTCCTCTAAATAGGGGGCCGATTTCTAATTCATCTAAACGTTTGAACCCAAAGAGATCATAGGCGTAGGCGTGCTGCTCGTGGTAGTTAATGAGTCCAACATACGGTGGACTTGTGAAGATACCCTTGATTCGTTGTTTTTGGACAATCTCTGCGAATTGTGGATTTTCCTGTCTCAACATTATAGGGATGTCAGTCGTCCGCGAGTCCCCAGTTATACAATATTGAAAAGTATCTGTTTTTAATTTGCTGAATGCAATCCATCTTTGGACACTATCTTTGCAATATCGATCCCACCATCCTAAGATAGAAAATAGTGGTTTGCAGACTTTCCCATGTTTTCGGCAATAGTAGGTAGTTGTTACCGGTTTTCGCAATGTGCCTAAATCTGCGTGTGTTGTGGCTCTGCCAGAACGAATCGTCCGGCTTAAGATGAGCATCAAGGCTCTTTGTGTTGAGGGATCTTCCACTTTGCGAATTTCGTTGTAGACAAAATCAATCTCCGCCCTGACTCCGGGGAGATACCACTGTTTCATAAAGCGGGCGGAGTCGCTTGGCATCTGTGTATCGATTTTATACTCAGCGACGAGTTTATGATATATTTCCAAAAAAGCAGCTTCTTTCTCAGCCCCGTACTGCTTCTGGTTGATTTCACCCGACCTGACTTGGCGTTTGAAAGAGATTGGAAAATATTGATTATTGAAGTCCGTCAGCAGTGCTGCGAGTTTAGATTCAAATTCGACCACCCCAGATGTAGCAACGAGATTTTTAAGGGCTGTCGTAATTTTTTGGCTTTCTTCATACAAGTGGGTAAAATCATACACTGCCACCTTGCCATTGCTAATGAAAGCGTTAAAAGCGGAAACGTCAATGCCAATTGCGTGCATACCCAATTCGTTTGCTTGGACTAAGGTCGTCCCGCTCCCGCAAAATGGATCAAGCACGATATCGCCCGGTTGAAAATAAACATCTCGCTTAAAGTTGTCGGTGTGTCGGTCTAAAAAATAGGCAACCAATTGGGGGATAAATTTGCCTTTATACGGATGCAGCCTGTGAACGTGTTTTGTTGTTTCTGCCTCTTTAACCTTTTCAAAAGCCAACGTCCAATTTAAATCGTCACCGAGTTCATCTTTCCATCGCGCCTCTCTATGATTCCAGCTGTAGTAATCTACCAGACTTTGCTTATGAATCAACGTTACGCCATTGCTAACAACCGACTCAATTCTCCCATATTGGATTAAATAGGAGATATTTGACGGAGTAACGTTTTTCTTCAGGTGTTCGGAAGCCCATTTACTTGCCTGTTTGAGGGTCAAGAGCATTTTCTAATATTTATCCTCTCAGTCTGTTCCAGATGTTTCCACTTTCTGGAGGGTTACCTTGCTAGGATTACTTAACTCCAAGGTTTTCGCGATGTTTCCCATGTTAATCGCGATTTTGAAACGTTGTGTTGAGGTCGAGAACCGTCCCAGATAATCCCCTTCAGGAACGTCTCCATAGTTTTCAACGTATTTTATCTGAATCTTCTGCCCTGTTGCAAACGCTGCTTCAAGCGTGTCTCCAAGTTTCCAGCCGCGTTCGGTAAACGGCGCGATTACCAAATCAGTCACAGCGTTACCGTGGTCATCAATTTCGGTAATTATCGCAGTGAGCGATGTCAGTTGAGAGGACTCCGGCGCACTCGTTTTTTGACTGCATCCAATAAGGAATACTGTTGTCATAAGTGTGCCTATAAGTGCTAACTTCCAATAATGCAAGCAGGATTGATAATAGAATTTCATTACACTACCTCCGTAAATTTTTTAAAACTGCCTTAAGTATAGTGGAATAGCAGGCAAATGTCAAGCAGAAGTAACAGGACAATTTGGGTTGACATATAAGCAGGTTTGTGGTATCTTCTTTTTCGCATGAGTTTCTTCATGGAAGATAAAGAGTTGATACCATCGGCGATTGAAAGATCGCTTATTAGCAAAGTAGTTTTACTATAAAATTGAAGTGTTGGAGATGAATATGTCAAAAAAAATGAGTCTTTATAATAGATTTTCAAGACCTGTCCATTTCATCGGAATCTTGATTCTGTCATTTACAATCCTGTTGAGTTTTTCAAGTTGTGAAAAAGTACAGATGCCGATGATACCAGATGCCAGGGGCCCAGATGCAGAACCACTCACAGTGATGACCTACAACGTTTATGTCGGCGGCAGTGTAGGGACGGTTTTGTCCGTGCAGAATCTATTACAGGTTCCGACAGAAGTTGCGAACGTGTACGATAGCGTCATAGCCTCCGATTTTCCAGGACGCGCCGCAGCGATCGCCAAATCTATAAAACCGTATCGGCCGCACCTTATCGGCTTACAAGAGGTCTCGCTCATTCGCACGCAAAACCCAGGTGATCGGATTGCCGGTGGGACGGTTCCTGCTGAAGATGTCGTCATAGACTTTCTACAAGTCTTGATGGATGCACTTCAAGCAGAAGGTTTAGACTATAAAATCGCTGCCCAGGTCCAAAACGTTGATGTTGAAATGCCAATGTTCGCGGAGACCGGCATTGTAGATGCTCGCTTAACCGATTCTGATGTAATTTTGGCGCGCGGTGATGTTGCTGTATCGCGTCCTGTCGCTGCAAATTATACCAGCACGCTGACAATTGAGATGCTCGCTCTTGAAATTCCAAGAGGGTACGCTGCCGTAGATGCGACCGTTAACGGGGTCACGTATCGTTTTGTAAACACACACTTAGAGGCGTTCTCACCGGAATTGCGAGTTGCGCAAATGCAAGAACTCGTGGATATCCTGAGCGACGAAACCTTACCGGTTATTGTATTAGGGGACTTCAATACAAGAGCACCTAACGGCGCTGCTTATCAAATTTTGCTATCGGCGGGATATATTGATATTTGGCAGATGGATTCCGAGGGAACTGGCAACACTTGTTGTCAGGACGACAACCTCCTGAATGAAGTAAGTGACCACTCTGTCCGAATTGACCAGATTTTCGTCCGTAATTTGGAGCTGCCTGCTTCTGTTATGACACATACTATAGGGGATAAACCTTCTGATCGGTTAGCCTCTGGGTTATGGCCCTCCGATCATGCGGGGGTCGTTGCACAGTTCGCGTTTGAGTAATCGAAGATGGTCGGGTTCCCTAAAAAAACGCCAGTTTGATAAAACTTTGATAATAAAAGCGGTCTTTCGGGGAAAATTAATTCCGCGCTTCAGGTGTAACTGTCAACTTCATCCGTGTTCCGTCTCGTAGGACAACAACTTCGATCGGGACACCAATTTTCACAGCGTCAAGTGCATAAGTGTAGTCGTAGATGTTGGTAATTGCCTGTCCACCGAATTCAACGATGATGTCACCACCCTTTAGACCGGCTTTATCGGCGGGACCTCCTACACGGACACCGGAGAGTTTGACACCAGTGCCTTCGGTTGTGTAGTCAGGGATTGTGCCAAGATATGCACGCAGTGTGTCCCGGCTCCCTTCCTCTGATTGACTCCGCTCAACTCGAACGTATTCAGGACGTTCAGTGGCACTGATTAAATCTGAAATGATGCCGTGTGCCAATTTAGATATCCGATCAAGCCCTTCATAATTAAGTGTTTCTATGTCATCGGTTGGACGGTTGTAGTCCTCGTGCCCACCCGTGAAGAAACTGAGCACCGGCACCTCTTTGGGATAGAACGCCGTCACATCTGTCGGCAAATACGGATCCGCTTGTAGGGTCAAGTTGAAGCCTATCGGAATATTACGCTTTTCAATCAGTTTCGTCCACACCGAAGATGAACCGACCCCTTGCAAGATAAGTTTATTGTCACGGAGCCGTCCGACCATATCAAAGTTGAGATACGCCGCGACTTTTTCTAAAGGGACCGTTGGATGGTTGACAAAGTGCGTAGAGCCAATAAGTCCGAGTTCCTCTCCCGACCAGAGTGCGAAGATAATGCCTCTACGAAACTTCTCTGGGTGTTCTTGGTACGCCTCACTGAGCGTTGCTGCCAATTCTAAGACGACAGCCGTGCCGGAAGCGTTGTCATCTGCGCCGTTGTGAATTTGCCCTTCCTCGCCTTTCCGCGCAAGTGAACCGATTTCACCGTGACCGATATGGTCATAGTGAGCACCAACGATGACGTACTCGGTGTTATCTGTAGATTCTGATGGTGGGAGGAGTGCAACCACGTTCTGATCGGTTTTCTTCACTTTCTCAACCGAAACGACGATTTTCACGTTGACATCGGGTAACGGAAACTGCCCAACGAAATGTGGGTTTTCCACATCAAGCCCCGACTGAATTTCTTTTAGGTCTTTACCAGAGAGTGCAAAGAGTGCCTTCGCGACGGTATCGCTTATTGAGGCGGCAACAATGCCGGAATCTGCGAGGCTACTGTCAAAATCGAGTGGGATCAATTTGCCAGCGTTTGGCGAATTCGGACCGGCAACGACGAGAAATGCTTTTGCTCCCTGCTCCCGCGCCTGCATCGCTTTATAGCGGAGTCCGGCATAGCGATTCAATTGTTGACGACGTTCCGGTGCAACCCCTTCAGGAACATAACGAAAGGCAACAACGATTTTGTCTTGGACATCCAGTCCGGCGTAAGCGTCATAACCTTCACCTAACTCGCCAGGGACGGTTAATCCATACCCAACAAAGACCACCTCACCTTCAACAACCCCGTTCCGCGAAAAAGAAAGCGGCTGAAAATCTTGTTCCACGCTGAATTCTATCACCTGTTCGGAACCGTGCATCTGGCGTGTGATATGAAATCGGTTCTCTTCGGCGATAATCCGCCTACCCGCAGTGAACTCGAACTTTTGAAAGTAGCTCTGTTCGTCGGCAATAGGTTTGAGATTGAGTGCTTCAAACTGGGTGGCGATGTGTTCCGCTGCGCGCTTCGCACCCTCTGAACCCGTCATCCTGCCTTCCAGCGCATCATCCGCAAGGAATTCAATATGCTGTCGGATGTTTGTTTTGTTGGAGGGTTTAGGGTTGGAAACTCGTTTTCCTATCGTGTGCACAAGTGAATTTTGGCGTTTGGGTGCTGCGGTAATTGCCGCCACTGCAGCTTCGTGATTCCATGCTGCGAGATAAAGCTGCGAAACCTCTTGGCTGTTTCGATTGGAGGTCCAACAGAGACGCTTCCCGTCTGGTGAGAAAACGGGGAGTCCGTCAAATCCATCGGTTGAAGTGACTCGGATGGGTTCGTGCCTGCCGCTCGCGTCAACGAGATATAATTCAAAATTGGAAAAACCGAGTTTGTTAGATGCGAAAATAACGTAGGCGCCGCTCGGATGGAAGTAAGGTGCCCAGGACATACTCTCGAAATCCGTCAGCCGTTGGACGTTTGAGCCGTCTATCCGCATCGTGTAGATGTCTGCCTGACTTCCATCGGGTGTGAAGTGTCGCCAGACGATATGTTGACCATCGGGTGTGAAGAAGGGACCGCCATCGTATCCGGGTGCGTCTGTTAAGCGTGTCTGATTTGAGCCATCGGCATTCATAATATAAATTTCACCGAAATATGCGGGATCAACTTCCAGTTGCTTCAGTTCTTTCGGAGAAAGTTGGCTTTTCGGATATGCGTCCCGAAGTGAACAGAAAACGATACGTTCACCATCAGGCGAATACGATGCTTCAGCGTCGTAGCCGGGTGCGTTTGTTAGCTGCTTGAGGTTACTGCCATCTCGATTTGCCGAGAAAATGTCCATCGCTGCATCGTAATCCCAACTGTAGCGACGTTCTTTTCCGGATGCTCGAAATTTTAGCTCTTCTTCTTGTTTCGCCTTCGCGAAAGGGTCGTGATGCGTTGAAGCGTAAAGCACTTCGTCGGTCCCTGGGCGGAAAAAGGCACAGGTTGTCTTACCAATACCGGAGGAGACGCGATGTGTATCACCGGTCAGTAGGTCTAAAAAATAGATCTGATAAAAGGGGTTATCAGGTTCACG
Source organism: Candidatus Poribacteria bacterium (assembly GCA_028820845.1). NCBI lineage: Bacteria > Candidatus Poribacteria > Candidatus Poribacteria bacterium. The sequence goes on along the minus strand of JAPPII010000015.1, from coordinate 42,434 downwards.
TTCACTTTGGAAGATGAGTGCGTTACCGTCTTCGGAAAAATAACCTTCGCCAGCGCGCTTTCCGTCATAAGTGAGTTGTCGGATATTGCTGAGAAATTGGGGTTCCGCAGCAGCATGGGTCTCTATTTCATTTGCGTCGGTGTGCTGTGTCGCGACATCGCCCGTTAAGGAAACGACAAGGAGTATCGCACAGAGCAGTCCGATTGATTTGATGCAACGCATTTCAATCCCTCCGATTTTTGGTATAGTCTTCTACCCTAAAGTTCCACGCTTGTAGCATAATGTGTTAGATTGTGCCGATAAGTCCGCAAACTAAATGAAGTTTTAGAAAATATTTCGGTAATGTCCGGTGCGGTTACAAACCGCACCTACTGAGTTTGTGGAAAATTGGAATTACCGATTTAAATAATTAATCTTCATACAGTTTGCGCTACAAAGTGTAAAACAATCCGAGCCGTTTGAGTGAAAGACAAGGTCTGCATGTCTGAAAGTCTTGTAGGTAGCAACTTGAGTTACGCTAATGGACGTGCGATAAATCGCACTACTACGAACTTGCCCTCAAACTCAAAGTTGACGAAGCACTACTATACTACAAACGGGCTGATGTTATAGGTATTGCGCTGCTTTTTCTTTTAGGAAGGCGAGTCCGTCGGTAGCCAGGCTCTCGGCACTGGGTGCGATGTCGCGCCAAATACACGTCGCAGCAGCAATTTCTTTGACTGCTGGTGTAAACGATTCAATCACAAGCCATCTGTCGTAGTTCACTGTGGCGAGTGCACCAAATACGCCGTCCCAATCCACAGGTCCTGTGCCAGGGGTGCCGCGGTCATTCTCACAACAGTGAACGTGATGCAAGAAATCGCCGGTGGCAATAATGGCGTCCGCCTGATTTTTTTCTTCGATGTTCATGTGGAACGTATCGAGGTGAACCTTGAAATATGGGCTATCCACGGCTTGCGCGAGTTTGACGGCATCTTCGGCAATGTTGACGAAGTAGGTTTCAAATCGGTTGAGCGGTTCGCTGGCGAGCGTGACACCGTGCTGTCCTGCGAATTCAGCGATCTCTTGTAGTCCTTCAACGCACCAGTCCCATTCTTGTTGATTTCTGCCTCTGCCGACGAGTTTACCGACTGCGCTATACATGGGACCGACGAAGGTATCTCCGCCCAACTCAGCGATAATCTCGATGGCGCGCTTGAGGTAGACCTTCCCGGTTTCACGGATAGCAGGATCCTCGTCGATTGGATTCCTATCGGGTCCCATGATGTTACAACCGATGGGTTCCAAACCCGTTGCTTTGAGTGCTGCTTGTGTGTGTGGCATATCTACCGTGTCTGGATCGAAGATTGGGATTTCAACGCCCTCGAATCCCATCTCCGCGACTTTGGGAATGAGGTCTACGGTTTCTCTATCAAACTTATCTGCCCAGAGTAATAAATTTACACCAAATTTTGGCATTTTATGTTGTTCTCCTTATTGCATGTACTATCTCTGCAGTGTAGCATAAATTCAAAAGCGTTTTCAACTTTTTTGTCATAACTGTAAGGGAGCTGCAACGCTTTTCCGAAGGTTCCAAAAGCAGATTGACTTAAATCGTTCTTTGACATACAATCATTCCAAAAAAAGGGCAGGGTCATTCAGTTTTCCAATAATTTACGTCCGGAAGCCCGAACTTGTTGGGGAAAAGTGTGCTATCCCGAATAAATTCGGGCATCCATCAAGATATCTCCTTCACATAAGTAAACTTATCCCTTAAAACTAAATAGCCCTGAAAAAAGGGAGTTACAATGAACACAACAGATCGCCCGAATATCCTTTGGATCTCTGTAGAGGATACAACGCCCCGTTTCGGCTGTTACGGGGACCCGATCGCCCGTACACCCAATATTGACCGGCTCGCTGCTGGCGGATGTCGGTTTCCGAACGCGTTTTCGACGGCTGGGGTCTGTGCACCGAGTCGTTCCGCTATTATCACCGGTATGTATCAGACTTCCATCGGCACACATCACCATCGGACAACGCATACACACGAAAGTACACCGGACCTACCTACGCCGTATTCTGTTGTGCCGCCTCCTTATGTGAAAACATTCACCGAATACCTGAGAGGGGCAGGCTATTATTGCACCAACAATAGCAAAACAGACTATCAGTTTACACCCCCTATCACAGCGTGGGATGACAATAGCAATCAAGGGCACTGGCGAAATCGTTCGGACGGGCAACCCTTCTTTTCCGTTTTTAACCCAATCGTTACACACGAAAGTGGTATGTGGGAAAAGGAAGATCGTCCACTGACCACGAATCCAGATGACGTGGAATTACCGCCTTATTTACCAAATACACCGAAAGCCCGCGCCGCATTGGCGCGACAGTACGATAACCTCGCCACTGCCGATGCACGGGTCGGCGAGTTGTTAGATCAACTCGAAGCAGATGGACTCGCAGAGAATACCATTGTTTTTCTCTGGAGCGATCACGGTGAAGGACTCCCGCGCGGTAAACGGTGGCCCTATGATGCGGGGATCCGAATTCCGTTGATTGTGCGTTGGCACGAAGTGCTTCATCCAGGGAGTGAAAGCGATCAATTGGTGAGTTTGATTGATCTCGGTCCCACTGTGCTTTCGTTATGTGGGGTTCAAGCACCGCAGCACCTACACGGACAGCCCTTCCTTGGACCAGAAAAAGTGGAACGTGAATATATTTTTGCGACGCGCGACCGCCTTGATTTATCGTATCAGATGTTGCGTGCTGTACGTGATAAAAGGTATAAATACATCCGAAATTATTATCCCGAACAGCCGTATCTCCTCTGGGATCCTTACCGTAATGACCATCCCGTGATGCAGGAGATGTGGCGACTTCATACCGAAGGCAAATTAGAGGGCGATCAATTGGCCATGTTCCAATCACCGCGCCCCGCTGAAGAACTCTACGATCTGGAAAATGACACGTATGAACTCAACAATTTAGCAGAAAACGCAGCACACGCAAATGTACTTAAACGGATGCGAGAAACGTTGACAGGGTGGCAATCGAAATTCGGGGATATGGGGCATATATCTGAAGAAGAAATGGTAGCGAAGTGGTATCCTAATGGCATACAACCCCAAACGGCATCACCCCTTTTCATTCCGATTAACGCCTCTAACCCCGGCACGGTGCCTGCGCATGAAGATGGAGAATGGGACGCACCGCTGCTGCTGCAACTCTACTGTTCAACACAAGGTGCCTCAATTGCGTATACAACCGAACAAGGTGAAGATGTCCGATGGCAGTTGTATACAGAACCTTTGCGTTTACCGAAAGGTGAAACCGTTATAAGAGCAAAAGCAATTCGGATCGGTTACAAAGAGAGCGATGAAAAATCTCTAAAATTCACAACTTTAGACAACTATAAGGGCACAACTTAACAGGTTATGCTACAAATCCCTTCTAAAAAGGTATTTCGGTGCGAGTAGCGTCAGCGAGATGCCACGCGCGACCAAGAGGAGTGTTAGCGCGCACCACAACCCATGATTACCGTGAGGCATCAACAGATAGACAGCACTTAGATAGATGAGTGTTGACACAATCGCTGAATCGCGCAGTGCCTTAGAAGCAGTTGCACCCAGAAAAATACCGTCCCAAATGTAGGCAGCAACATTGACGACTGGTGCGATGATTATCCAGATAAGATAAGGCTTCGCCCCTTCAATAAGGGGCATCTGATTTGTAAAAAGATATAGCATTTGCTTTCCAAGGACCGCGAAAACTAACGTAATCGCAATGCCAAACAGGAACGCCCAAAGGAAGATTTGACGCGTCGTCCGTTTGAGATTTTGCATATCTCTTGCCCCTTTGTATTTGCCAATCATGCTCTCTGCTGCAAAAGCGAAACCGTCAATCGCATAAGACATTAGGTTAATGTACTGTAGTAGAATCGTGTTGATTGCCAAGAAGGTATCCCCCATGGCGGCGGATTTTGCTGTGAAATAGGCGTGGCTGAACACCAAACAGAGGGTGCGAATGAAAATGTCGCCACTAATACTTAGAAATCGTTTAAGTTTAGAGAATGCCAAAATTTCTTGAATATTCCAAGTCGTTAGAAGGCTTCGATAGCGTTTGAAGAAAAGTAGAATTGCCAAAAGCAATCCGATATATTGTGCAATAGCCGTTGCTAATGCGACACCTGCCACCTTCATGCCGAGCAACTTCACAAACACCAAATTCAGAATGATATTAATGAGATTCACCACAATCGTCAACAGCATCGGGTAATGGGCGTTCTGTAAGCCTAAGAAGACCCCGTGGAAGGCGTAGAGGCATAAGGTCGCAGGGGCGGCATAGATACGGATATGGAAGTAAACACGGGCAAGGTGTTCGACTTCAGGACTCGCATCAATGAGCGAAAAACTAACATCCGCGAACTGCCGTTGAAAAATAAGGAGGAGTAAGCTTGCTGTGATGCCGATGTATACCGCTCTTAGCAGTAAACGTCCGCATTCTTGGAGGTTTTTTTCTCCGAAAGCCTGTGCTGTGAGTCCTGTGGTTGCCATTCGGAGGAAACCGAAACCCCAATAGATAAAGCTGAAAAGAATGCCGCCGATGCCGACTGCACCCAGATAGTGTTCGGATTCTAACCGTCCCATCAAAGCAGTATCCACGGCACCTAAAAGGGGGATGGAGAAATTGCTAATAATGTTCGGGATCGTAAGATTAACAATCTGCTTATTGACGTTTTCAGAGGTATGCATAGGGGTTTCCGTTCTATATCTGCTTTAGAGTTTACCGGTAACTGCGATGAAAATCAAGTTCTATTTTTTTGAAGATAACCGAAACGCTTCGTAACTAAAGAGAAGAAATGAAGAATTTCTTTGTAATTTTGGTAAAAATTTAGTATACTAATTAATGATGAAGCATTGGTGTTACGAGTTTACTGCCAAATTAATCGGATTTTTCGTATGCCGACTGCCACGTTCGGTGACGTTAACGATTGGAGGTCAGTTAGGTGCTCTCATATTCCGGCTGGCACCGCAGCAAAGAGCGTTAGCGTGTGAGCATCTGCGGCGCAGCTTGGACTGGACGGATGAACGCCAGATTCGGTCGATAGCCAAGCAGTGCTTTGAAAATTTAGGCAAGAATATCTTTGAATTTATGCAATTTCCGCGTATGAATTCAAAGCAAATTCAGCAATATGTTAGTTTTGAAGGCACTGAGTATGTAAAACAAGCACTCGCGCACGGGAAAGGTGCCATCATTCTAACGGGCCATTTCGGGAATTGGGAGCTGCTGGCAGCAAGCATTTCTGCTACAATTGCGCCACTGACCCCTATTGTTCGCGAATTGCGTTCCCCCCGTTTAAACGCCTTGGTTTCGAGTTACCGATCGCAAGCGGGTTATACGACGATTGATCGGGATACAGGGATTCGTCAGGCACTTCGATGCCTCAAACGTAATGAACTGCTGGGTATTGTCGCCGATGTGGACACAAGTGTGAGTGGGGTTTTCGTCGATTTTTTCGGTAGACCTGCCTATACACCGTATAGTCCTGTCGCTATTGCCCTTAAAACAGGGGCGGCCGTACTCCCAACATTTATTATCCGTCAACCCGATGGTTCACACCGCGCAATTATTGAACCACCCTTGGTGTTCCAACGGACCGACGGAAAAGAGAAGGACCTTGTTATTAATACACAAAAATTCACAAAAATTATCGAATCCTACATTCGGCAATACCCGGCGCAGTGGATTTGGATGCATCAACGGTGGAAAACCCGACCTTAGTTGCATTCTCACGTGTTTGGGTCTGTGTTTGTTGCTTTGCGTGACCGGTTGTAAAAGTGCAGAAACCCCAGTCGGTACGACTGACGAATCCATAGAGGCGGTTCCGACGCAGCAACTCGAACGGTTCGCTACACAGCACACGGAAGCGGGTGTCCTTAAATGGACGCTTATCGGGGATACCTCAACATTCCGCGGCAGTTATGTTGAAGTGGAAAATCCGACAGTTGAGATTTTTGAAGACGGTGTTGTTTCTCTCACTTTGAATAGTAAGAAGGGTAAGCAGTTTTTGACCGGGAGTGAGAAAGATAACCTGCATCTTTCAGGAGAAGTCGTCGGTGTCAGTAAAGATGGTACTTTGTATAGTGAGCTTCTCCATTGGCAGAACCGGGCGGGTCGGTTGTATGCGCCAGACGAAGTGACGCTTGTACGTGGAGATTCCACCTGGGTCGGAACGGAAATGTATGCGAATCCGACGCTTGAAACCGTAAAAATGAAAAACAATCAATTTAAACTTTATCCAAAAGATGAGAAAACTGATGAATATCACAAAACCTCTGTTGTGCCGGAATAGACATAGATTTCCATTTCACCTTGACACATTGTGTGATTTTTGTGTTTATGCCGGCTGCCTCTTACTTTTTGTCTGTATTGTTCCTTTAGTCCTCACCGCAGCTGAGACGGAAATCGAAACGCCCACGCCGAGCGCGGATGGTGTCGCCTCAGCCACAGAGAACAGTGTGCAGGCGGCAGAGGGTACTGAAAATGCGAATGGCGCAAGTGCCGCTGAACCTACTACGGAAACCATTACCGGTACCTCAAAAAGAATGGAGAGGTTCGAGAAAGAGGGCATAACGATTCTTATTGATGAAGCCAAGACTATCCGGTATGACGAACAGGGTGTTGAAGTTGGGTTTCTCAATGCTGATAAAATCACCCTCAAAGCCGATCCAGAAACGGGTACAACAACGGAAGTTATTGCTGTAGGCAATGTGGAGATCCGAGATCAAGATATCTTTGCTACCTGTGACCATGCTATCATGAACAACTTGACGAATACTGTTGTGCTTAAAGAGAATGTCGTGGTCTTACAGGAGAAGGATCGGCTCGAAACGAAGCTCTTTACTTTTAATAGGACAACCGGAAGGCAGACCGGTGAGGGCGGTGTCAAATTTAAAGTCACCGTTACGCAAGCAGCACCGGTAGCGGCAGAGGCGAGTGAGGACGCTGAAGGCGACGCAAGTACAGATGAGGAAGGGGCTTCCACAGATACTTCTGACCAAACTGATGCAGATACTGAAACATCTAATACAGATGGCACCACAGAAGAAGAACTTCCGGTAGATGCTGAAGACGCTGAAAGTGCGGATGCCGCGGAAGAAACTGATGCAGATTGACCAAGGATGTCAATCGTAGTGTTCTGTCAACTTTCAAATGATGGTGAAACCCCAGTTCGTAGTAGTGCGATTTATCGCACGTCAGAAACGGGCAATGAATTGCCCTACTACGAACCACCTGTTAGTTTAGATGTGACAGACTAATAGTGAGGAATCGTAAATTAGAAGTCATGACAATAGAACTTCAAGCACACAGACTCGTAAAACGGTATACACGCCGTGGACCTATCGTTGTCAATGAGGTGAACCTGTCACTCAGGCAAGGTGAAATCGTAGGGCTCTTAGGTCCCAACGGCGCGGGAAAATCGACGACCTTTTACATGGTTGTCGGGTTGATTCGTCCCAATGCTGGCAGAATTACATACGGCAATGAGGATATTACGTTCTATCCGATGTACAAACGTGCGCGGCTCGGCATTGGCTATCTTGCACAGGAGACCTCAATTTTCCGAAAATTGACAGTGCAACAGAATATTGAAGCGATTCTTGAAGCGCAAGGGGTGCCGAAATCTGAGCGTGAACCCCGTATTCGCGAACTGACGGATGAACTCGGCATTTCAAATCTCTTACTGCGCAAGGCGTATACGCTCTCAGGCGGTGAGTGTCGTCGCGCAGAAATAGCACGAGCCCTTGCGGCACAACCCGATTTCATTCTACTTGACGAACCGCTCTCTGGGATAGACCCGATTGCTGTCGCTGACATTAAGCAGCTCATCTCGCATCTACGCGATCGAAATCTCGGCGTGCTTATTACAGATCATAATGCTGTCGAAACGCTCGACATCGTTGACAGGGCATACATCATTGTTGATGGAAAAATCACACTTGCTGGAACACCCGAAGAACTCATCAACAATGAGACGGCGAGAGATCTTTATTTCGGGCACAACTTTTCCTATCAGATGCCAGAAACTATTGTGCCACCTGGGGATTAGCCCCAAGCCCGGTAGGTGCGGTTTCCAAGACAGTGCAGCGTGTCCAATTAATTCAGGACTTACTCAGAATCAAAGAGATTCACCCATTCCGACGCAGCCGGTGCGGTTAGAAACCGCACCTACCAGTGGAATGTGTTACGTAGCCGGTGCGGTTAGAAACCGCACCTACCAGTGGAATGTGTTACGTAGCCGGTGCGGTTAGAAACCGCACCTACCAGTGGAATGCGTAAGTCCTATAATTCTAAGATCTACCATAGTCCTGAACACAGCACGCATATTTAGTAGAGGGAAAAAATGTACAAAGCGCAAATTACCCAGACTCCCCAGTTGACACAAAAGATGTCTATTACACCGAGGCTGCAACAGGCGCTTAAAGTACTCAATATGCCCCTGCAGGAACTGACGCAGTTCATCACGCAAGAATTAGAACAGAACCCCCTCTTGGAACTTGAAGAAGAGACGGATCCGCCCCTTGAAGACATAGACCCGGCACTTGAATGGAATGAAACTGAAGAAAATACCGATCGAGAGGATACTGAGATCGATATTGATTGGGAGGCTGTCCTTGAGGATCGGGTCTCACTCAGTGAACGGTCAAATTCCAGATACTCGGACGCTGACGAACTTTCACTGGATGTGCCCGAAGAGCGTTTGTTGCACGAACACCTTGCTGAACAACTTCAACTCGCCTACCCGCAAATTATAACCTCCGAAACAGAACGAACTATTGGTGAATACATTCTCGGAAATTTAAATGATGATGGTCAGTTAGAGCTGAAACTCTTTCAAATGCCGTGCGAATTCATAACAGAACTCGCTAATGGAGACCTCTCAGCCGAGTTACATAGCCTTATTCAGAAAAACTTGCAAAAGACAACCGATAGCAGTGACTTCCAATTCTCGAAAACTGCTACAATTACAGAAAAAAAGACGGCATGTCCTTCTGTCGAGAATAGTGGTGGGTATATCAAGCGGGCATGGAAAATCACTGATCACGACAACCAAAAAACATATACGATTTTATACGAGCGACCGCTCTGTAGCGAAAAACTTGTTCTAAACTTCTATCAATTGACCTTAGATGATATTGCTGAGGAGGTCGGCTGTGAGAGAGCATTGGTTGAGGCGGTCCTTCGTAAAATACAAGATACCTTTGAACCCCTCGGTATTGCCTATCGGGATGTCCGGGAAGCACTGCTCATCCAGATTCGCAACCTTCAAGGCGGTGGACACCGAAATGCACAAGGGAATGGCGTGTTTCTCCCTTCAGCGCATACGGAAGAGGTGCCAAATTTTTTGCATAAAGATGGACCCACCTACCATCTTGCCCAAGAGATCGTTGAAAAACAATTTGACGCTTTTCTTAATCAGCGATGGGACGATATTGCGGAGGCACTGAAAGTTGACATCACAGAGATTGACGAAGCCGCACAGTGGATACGAACCTTATCGCCATACCCAGGTCGCTACTTCGCGGATCCAGCGACGCGCACGCTGAAAAAGGGGCCCCTCACCGAAACCGTTACACCCGATGTGGAGATACAATACCTTGATGGAAAATATCAGGCTGTGTCCGTGGATAATTACGTCCCGAGACTCCAGATAAATCCGTACTATCTGAATATCCTGCAAAAGCACCAAGAGACGTTAGATGCTGAGGCAAAGGAATGGATAGAAAAACGGTATCGTGACGCAGCAAATTTGCTCAGCAGCCTTTCACAACGTGGCAGCACAATCGCTCGCGTCACTGAAACCATCTTTGAGATACAAACCGAATTCCTAACGCAAGGCGTTAAGGGTATTAAACCGCTAACGCTGAGAACAATCGCTGAAAAACTCGGCATCCATGAGTCAACAGTCAGCCGTGTAACGAGCAATAAGTATGTGCAAACCCCACACGGTATGTATCCATTGCGATTTTTCTTCAGCAACGAACTCTCAACGACCCAAGGCGAAGGTGTTTCTGCCAAGCAGGTGAAAGGTCTGATTCAAGAAATGATTCGTGAAGAAGCCCCCGCAAAACCTCTCAGTGATCAGGCAATCAGTAATATTTTGAAAGCAAAAGGGATCCGAATCGCGAGGCGGACGATTCAGAAATACCGCGACGAATTGGGTATCCCCACATCGCGTGCAAGGTCTTCTGCCCGTGGTGTTTCTCGGTTTAATTGACCCTAATAGAAAATAGGAGGCTGAAAATGAAAGTAACTTATTCCGGACACAATTTAAAAATTACCGACGATCTTCATGCGCATATCCTGAAACGCGCCGATAAAATTGAAACCCGTTTTGGAGGCATGCACGAGTTAAATGTTGTCCTTAAGGCAGAAAAGCATCGGTTTGACGCTGAGATGATGGTCACAGCCCCACGTGTATCGTTCTATGCGAAGAGCCATACGGATGAAGTCGTCTCGGCAATCGATAGCGCAGCAGATAAGATTGTTAGCCAAATTCGTCGTTATAGGGACAGAGTAAAGGACCGAAGAAATATCGCACCACACCGAGAAGTCGTCGCGCGGCTCAATCCAAATGGTGAAGAAATGCCTTTGGAAGTTGATGTGTCTGAAGAAACGCCGGCGATTGTGGCAACGCAAGAGAAGTTTGCTGCTAAACCGCTCACTGTTGCGGAGGCTGCAACAGAACTTCAAGCCTCAAATGCAGGGTTTCTTCTGTTTCTGAACGCCGAGACGCGTCAGGTAAATCTGCTTTATGAAATGGCAAAAGGGACATACGGATGGGTAGAGCCACTCTTCGCTTAAGGATGCCCCTCGAAAACCAGTATTGGAAAGAAAGGTCTTCAAGGACATGACAAATCTTCCGAAAACCTATACGCCTCAGGAGATTGAGGAAAAATGGTACCAATTTTGGCAAAAAAAGAACTACTTTCATGCCGAAGCAACCTCCGAAAAACCGCCATACGCGATTGTGATCCCGCCGCCGAATATCACCGGTAGTCTGCATGTCGGGCATGCCCTTGACAATACGCTTCAGGATTGTCTCATTCGTTGGCGACGGATGCAAGGCTATAACGCCCTCTGGATGCCAGGGACCGACCACGCTGGTATTGTCACTGAACTTATTATGGAGCGGCAGCTCGCCGAAGAAGGCACGAGTCGAACTGCGCTCGGTCGCGAAAAATTCATTGAGCGGATGTGGCAGTGGAAAGCAGAGTCTGCCGGTTATATCGTCTCTCAACTCCAGCAAATCGGATGCTCCTGCGATTGGGAACGCGAGCGTTTCACACTTGATGAAGGGCTTTCTGAAGCCGTCCGCACCGCTTTCGTCAAATTCTACGAGCAGGGACTCATCTATCAAGATACCTATATGGCAAATTGGTGTCCGCAGTGTAACACTGTCATCAGTAATCTTGAGGTGGAACCCATTGATATAGACGGTAACTTTTATCACATCCGTTATCCTGTGAAAGATAGTCAGATTGTACTTGAAATTGCGACAACGCGACCGGAGACAATGTTAGGCGATACTGCTGTTGCTGTGCATCCCGACGATGAACGCTACCAACACCTCATCGGGAAAAAGGTACACCTTCCGCTATGTGATCGGGAGATTCCGATCATTGCCGACCCTTATGTTGATAGAGAGTTCGGTACGGGCGCGCTGAAAGTGACACCCGCACACGATACGAACGACTATGAAATCGGTTTGCGGCATGATCTCGAACAGTGTATCGTGTTTACCCGAGATGGATATATAAACGAAAACGCACCAGAAAAATATGTCGGCTTATCAAGGTCTGACTGTCGTGAGCGTGTTGTTGAAGATTTACAGAACGCTGATTACCTCGTCAAAATTGTGCCACATCGGCACGCCGTTGGGCACCATGATCGGTGCGGTGCAGTTGTTGAACCGACTATATCCTTGCAGTGGTTTATGAATGTCAAACCGCTTGCACAGCGCGCAATAGCGGCGACCCAAAAAGGAGAAGTCCAGTTTATACCAGAGCGTGAAACAGCGCGTTTCTATCATTGGATGGAGAACATCGAACCGTGGCCCATTGCACGCCAACGGTGGTGGGGACATCGAATTCCGATATGGTACTGTAACGCATGCGACGCGATTACCGCTGCGATGGAAACACCGCAGCAATGCGAATGTGGGGCTTCGGATTTCCGACAAGAAGAAGATGTTTTGGATACTTGGTTCAGCTCTGGACTCTGGCCCTTCTCCACTATGGGATGGCCGGCGGAAACACCCGAATTAAAGACCTTCTACCCTACCTCTGTCCTTGTGAGCGGTTGGGATATTCTTTTCTTCTGGGTAGCAAGGATGATAATGTTGGGGTTGGGTTGTATGGACGAGGTGCCGTTCCGGACTGTCTATCTACACGGACTTGTCGCTGATGAAAAGGGTGAGAAAATGAGCAAGTCAAAGGGAAATAGCATTGACCCCTTGGAGACAATTGCGACCTATGGGGCTGACGCTTTCCGTTTCGCACTCGCAAACGTGAGTACACCACTCCCTTATGTCGCGCTCCCCGAATCACAGATTGAGGCGGGTAGACGGTTCGCCAATAAAATCTGGAACGCCGCCCGATTTATTCTCATGAATTTGGAGAAACATCCTGTTCCTACTGAAACAGGGACGGTGGAAACTCACCAAGAAATACTGGAAATCGCGTGGATACGGAGCCGTCTTAACGACACCATTGAAACAGCGACGGATGCCCTCGAAAACTTCCGATTCTATGAAGCAGCACAGGTGCTTTATGCCTTCCTCTGGCATGAATTTTGTGATTGGTACTTGGAATTCACCAAGCAACGGATTGCTCAAGATGAACCGGAAGCACTCTGGGTGGCTGCCGATGTTTTGGAGCAGACGATGCGGCTTATCCATCCGATCATGCCGTTTCTGAGTGAGGAGATTTGGCAACAGCTCCCGCATGGCGGTAGCAGAAGCGAATTCGCAGCGGATAAAAGTTCGGTAACCATCGCGCCGTGGCCAGAGCCGATGGGAGAAAATTCGACGGCAGAAGCCACTATGGCAACGCTCATGGAAGTCATTGAGAGCATACGGAGCATTCGGGGTGAGTTAAATGTTCCAATGGGTGCATCTGTAGAAGTCCACATCCAGTGTCCAGATGCTGAGATTCGGGACCGCCTCGAAAGGTATCTCGCGCAGTACTTGCCGGCTTTTACGCGAGTCGCAGGTGTCACCATTGCTGAAACGTTACAAAAGCCTCCTGCTTCAGCAGAAGCCGTGATTGGCGAACTTGCTATCTACATCCCACTTGCGGATGTCATTGATCTCGACGCTGAACATGCAAGGCTCAGTAAACGGTATCAGCAGGCAGTCAAGGACGTAACAGCAGCGCAGAAGACTTTAGATAATCCCAATTTTATCCAACGTGCCCCCGAAAAAGTCGTCGCCCAAAAGAGAGCGCAACTGGAGCGGCTACTGGTTGAACAGGAAAAGTTAGCGCGAAGCATCGGAATGTTGACCGAATCAGCAGAGGGAAATGATGGCTGATATGCAATCTGACACATCTACAGGTCTCTTGCTGAATAATGATCACTGCTTTGTTTGTGGGATGAAAAATCCGTTCGGGCTCCAGGTTAAACCCGAAATTGAAGACGGTGGGGCATCGGTTCGCATTGAATGCACGCCCTCGGAACATTTGCAAGGTTGGGCGGACATTCTACACGGTGGTATCCTCAGCACCTTGTTGGATGAAGCGATTACTTATATTGGGATTGGCACGTTCGGACAGCACGCGGTAACAGCACAACTTGAGGTCCGTTTTCGTAATCCGGCACCGACTCGCGTGAAACTATTTGTTTCTGCAGAGCGTATTAAAGTTTCACGAAGGTTGGTGGAGGCAAAAGCGGAGGTTCGGCTCACGGACGGGACGCTTATCGCTACAGGCGTGGGTAAGGTCGTGCCTGTCAGTGAAAGTTTCGCACCTAAGACATCAGTTGAGTAAAAAGTCTGAACTATTAGTCTGTCAACCTTCAAATGATAGGGAAACCCCGGTTCGTAGTAGTGCGATTTATCGCACGTCAGGAACGGGCAATGAATTGCCCTACTACAAACTGCCTCTCAGTTTAGATGTGACAGAACACTATGACTGATGTCAACTACCCCCCGCTAAAGCAGGGGGCTTGTGTCAAACCATCAAACAGCGATAACTGGTTGGGGTTCTTAAACCCGAATGCTTTATTGGGGGTGTTTCTCGCTTCATAGAGGTCGGTAACCCAACGCTCTCCACGAAGGGCAGCAGCTGCCCTGAAAAGTATATTAAGTGCAGCGTTGTGGTCTCGGTCTAAAGACGTGCCACAAAACTGACAATCAAAGGTGCGTATCGCCAGCGAAAGTTTCTTTGGCGATTTCTGACCGCAACACGAGCAGATTTGCGAAGTGTTTTTGGGGTCAACTTGATGGAAATGGAAACCGTCTCTTTCGGCTATGTTTCCAGCCCAGTCAAAGAATGTTCCCCAAGACGCATCACTAATACTCTTGCTGAGGTGTTTGTTTTCAACCATGTTTGAGATTCTCAAAGATTCTGAAATGAGAACGTTATTTTTCTGATGATGAAACAGTTTGTAGACGAGTTTCCCAATGAAATCTTTACGTTTGTTTGTGGTGCGCTCATGGTGCAGCGCAACGGCATGAACGGCTTTATACCAACGCTGACTGCCTTTCTTTCGGCGTGCCAGCGTCTGATTGTGCTTATGGAGCAAGCCTTCTGCGTTGCGATACCATCTTGGGTTATCCTCTTTTTCGCCCTCAGAAGTGGTGAGGTAGTGGGTGGTTCCCATATCAACGGCAATCGCAGCCGCCGGTTCAATTTTCGGGGTATCCGGGAGTTCACAAGAGATATGGGCATACCAACCGCTTGCTTTCTTGACAAGTGTAACTTCTTTTGGGTCCCCGACAAAAGGACGGTGCATGTATATCTTGACTTCACCCAACTTTGGCACTTTCAAGCGATTATGACGAAACTCGGTTTCTATTATTGGATTTTGGCGAACACGTTTGAATCCACCTGTCGCTTCATCCTTGACTTTGTGCTTTCTCAAGCACCATGTCAGAGAACGGAGACGCGTTTTGTAGCGAGGATACCCTTTTTTCGCAGTGCCTTCTTGGCAACGTCTACGGAACGCATCAAATGCTTTCTCAACACGCTTGAGGACAGAAACTTGGAAATCTTGAGGCACGGAGCGAAAGTCGTCATATTTCTGACGGGCTGCCGTCAAAAATTTCTCTTGTTCGCCTTGAGATACAAAACGCCCTTCTTCTTCGTAGGCAGCCTTACGATTATTGCGCGCCGAATTCTGAAGTTCACAAAGGTGGCCAAACCACTGAAGCAATACGTTTTCCTGTGCTTTCGTTGGATACACAGGGTATTTGAAAGTCAATCTCATGGTATATCAGGTATCAGGCGTTTATCCCCTGAACAGTGGGAGGCAAGCACATTACCAAGCGGTAATGCTGTTCATGCTTGCCAACCTGATACAGATATTAAACCACAATTCACGAAAAATGCCAAGTGTTTTTTCAACAAAAAACGCTTGGATCTAATTCAAGAGGGCGGATTTTCCTCCCCCCACTAAAGTAGGGGGCTTCCAATCCGTAAACTTTGGTGATGAATCCGGAGAGGCATTCAAGTTGGGATACCGATGTCCTTATCATCGGTAGTGGTGCTGCAGGGCTGCGTGCTGCGCTCGCTGCGAGCGAGCGCGCCGATGTGACGTTAATCACCAAAACGACGCTCACCGAAAGCAACACACACTATGCACAAGGTGGCATTGCTGTGGCTATGAACCTTGATGACACGATTGCCTTGCACATAAAAGATACTTGCGCAGCTGGGGGTGGCTTGTGTGATGCCCAAGCCGTTGAAATGATGGTATCTGAGGGCATTCCAAGGGTCGCAGAACTTCTCGACTGGGGCGCGAACTTTGATTGGGAAGGCACCTTACCCCGTTTTACACAGGAAGCAGCCCACAGTCGGCGGCGGATCGTCCACAAAGGGGATGCAACCGGACGTGAAACGACGGATGTCCTCATTCAACGTGTGCTAAATACCGAACGCATCAATGTCCTCCAGAGTGCTTTTGCTATTGACTTGTTGACGGATGCAAATGTTACAACAGGGCCTGAGGAACCCCTCACCTGTTACGGGGTTACCGCTGTTGTCGATGAGGAATTAGTCTACATCCGGGCAAAAGCCACAATTCTTGCCACGGGTGGGCTTGGCCGACTCTACCCCTGTACCTCTAATCCAAAAGTAGCAACTGGAGACGGTTTTGCAGCAGCGTGGCGTGCGGGATGCGAGATGGTCGATATGGAGTTCGTGCAGTTCCATCCGACAACACTTTACTTAGATGGTGCTCCCAACTTCTTGATTTCTGAAGCCGTCCGTGGGGAAGGTGGCCAACTTATCAATATACGTGGTGAGCGTTTTATGAGGAAATACCACGAGAAAGAGGAACTCGCACCACGCGATGTCGTCAGTCGTTCTATTCAAAGCGAAATGGCGTTGACCGGTTTTCCCTGTGTTTACCTTGATATTACCCACAAACCGGCTGAATTTATACTTGAACGGTTTCCGACTATCTCTGATACGACGAAACGGTACGGCTTAGATATTAGCATTGACTTAATACCCGTCCGCCCCGGCGCACACTTTATGATGGGTGGTATCCGTACGAACACCGATACAGAAACTAACCTTAAAGGGCTTTATGCATGCGGAGAAGTGGCATGTACAGGTGTTCACGGTGCGAATCGCTTGGCAAGTAACTCCCTTTTAGAGTGTCTTGTCTTTGGTGCCCGCGCTGGGACAAATGCTGCTCTCTTTGCCCAATCTGAGTCTCCTGACCACCCGCCAGATATACCTGCCGTTGATAACGGACTGACATCCGTTGAAACAGATCTTACTTTTATAGAAGCAGTAAAGGACACAATTCAGGAAGTGCTTTGGGAGAATGTGAGCATTGAAAGAGATGGCGAGGGTTTAGAACAAACCCTCGCCGAATTGCAAGATTTGACGGTAAGTTTGGAGAGTCTACAATCGGTTTCACAGACCCTTCTTCAAACAACGGATGTAGAGATAATTGAAGCGGTTAATATGCTCAATGTTGCTTTGATGATAACCGAATCGGCTCTGGTTCGCACCGAGAGCCGCGGCGCACACTACCGCGCCGACTTTCCCGCCCAAAACGATACCGATTGGTACCGCCGCGTCCTCCTCACACGAGACGCAGCACCGGAAGTTGTTGCCTTAAACCTCCCTGAAATGAAGTAAAACGGTGCCCAGATTAAATAGCTTAAAAACCTTTCATGATCCAGGAGCAGTTGGGAATTAGTCGAGAACCACCGTGAAACGAAGTGGAACGGTGCCCAGATTAAATAGCTTAAAAGCCTTGGAGTCGTTTTTCGCTTAGATCTGTCGTTGAATTCACAGCGGGCGGTTCATCTGTTTTCCGATAAATCTGGACGTAATGATCGTAACTGTTGATGACCTTCTTGATGTGAAGCCGTGTCTCTCGGATCCCAATCTTCTCCACGAATAAGTCGATATCCTTTATGTTTTTTGACTTCACCCATCGCTTCATCCGCCCGGGACCTCCGTTATACGCACCGATGACCAGCATTGGGTTGCCATCAAACCACGAGTTGAGGTCGGATATATACTTTGTCCCCATCCGAATATTAATGTCGGCTTGTTTGAGCATCGAAGTCCGGAAACGCCGGATTTTGAGTTGTTGCGCGAGTTCCCTGCCAGTGGCTGGCATAATCTGCATCAACCCAATCGCGCCTGCCCAACTAATTGCCTCCGCATTGTATCGGCTCTCTTCCAGGATCATAGCGGCAATTAAGAAAGTATCAACGTTATACATCTTGGCATACTTCTCAACTGCATCGGCATAATAGCGCGGATAAAGTTTCTGGTGGAGGTTCGCTAAATCGGCGCGCGAGGCATTCGCGAAAGCTGGACTTTCAAGCGACGCTGCGGTGAGTTCCCTGGCTTTATCGTACATGGCGAGCCGTTCATAACACGTAATCAAGTCGTAAAAACACTGACGCTCAGGAAGCGAGTTCGTGTCAATGTGCCAGTTCAATTGCGCAATAGCATCTTCGTAAAGCCGGAGTTCCATCAGGAGTGGAATCTGCTCTGGACCCGCCTTAGGCACCGGTAATTCTGCATCCTGAACGGCTCTCGGTTCCAGTTCAGATCTGGTGATCCCGAGAATCGTTTTTGCCCTTGCGGTATAGTACCAATAGTGTGCTTCAGCAACTTCTTGGTAGAGTTTTCGTGCCTGCGCGGGTTTGTTTTGGTGTTCCCGAATCTTTGCCATCCAAAAATGTGCGCCCATTGCGTATCTATTGCCGGGGAAGTGTTCCTTTAGTCCTTTGAAAGCATTGTAGCTTTCTTCGTAGCGTTTTTCGTCAAAACGGTGCCAACCTATTCTCCATGCTGCTACATCGGCATAAGGACTCTTAGGAGCCATTTCTATTAAACGGGCGTAGGCGTCGAGGGCTGCTTCCGATTTGCCTTGTTTTTCACGGATTTGTGCAATATCGTACAGCGCATTGTCTACCAGCTCACTCCATGTGTATTTTTTCACGAAGTCCTCAAGTCGACTCACCGCAGTTTTGAGGTGCCCTTTCCGCCGGTAACATTGTGCGGCTTGATAGGTCGCCCGTGTTAAGTATTCACTTTTCTCCCCAAACGCAATCACAGCGTTAAACTTTTTAATCGCTGTGTTGTACCACCTACGTCCCTGGTAGCTCTTTCCCATGAGGTAAAGCGCGTATCCACGCGTGCTTAAATCTGCTGTTTCGGGAATCCGTTCCAATTCTGCTACAGCCGACTTCCATGCCCGATGTGAAAAGAAAACTAAGCCAGAATTAATCCGATCATCAGCGGTGAGTTTTAAAGACTTATTTTTTCCCATAAGTTGTTTGAGGCGATCAAGTGCTTTTTTGGCAACGCTGCCTGAGTGTTCTTTCTGAATGAGTTCACGATGCGCTTCAAACGCATCAGCAGTGGCACCGAGTGCTTCATCACAACGTGCTAACTCAAAAGTTGCTCTCCTCGCGTATTGCCGGTGTTTAGCCAGTTCGTTTAAGTGGGGTCTCGCCGTTTCATACTGTTTCTTATCAAGATACAGTTTCGATAAAGCCCAATTTGCCTCCAAAAAGTAGAAACTCTTTGGGTAGTCCCTCACAAGCTGCGCATACCATTTTATCGCCCGTGTTTCATTCTTCATACCTTCATAGAGCCGCGCAAGGCGGTAGGCTGCGTAGTCTGCTAATGGATAGTTGAACGAGACGACTCGTGCATAGTGACGCACGGCTTTCGGACGATCCCGAAGTTTCTCGTAGTTGTAACCGAGCGCGTGATGGATCTCAAGTTTCTCTGACTCGGACAAACCGGTTTCTAGTAAAGCCTCCAGTTTCAAAACTGCGCTTTTGTGCTGTCTTTTATCAATCAGAGCGAAGGCTTCTTGCCATGCCGCACTACGTTCTTTATCAGCAAAAACCGGTGTCCCAATTACAAGGCAGCTGTACGCCAAGACCAGCAAACCCCAAAAAAATTTCTGGAGTATCATAGAATCTGATGTGATATATGAGTTTGCTGTTTGATTGGACTGGATGCGGTTGCTGCTAAAAAATTTTATATGTTTCATCGAGTATCTTCGGTGTGGAAACCCCATGCTTCAGCTTGGGGAGGAAACACCGTCCTTTTTTTCTCTTGACATAAATTGTCAAAAATGTTATACTATTTTTATCACGGTAGGGACACGATCAAGCACGTCGCAAGGCGTGTCTGTCCCTAACCCACCTTGATCGGGGGTTAAAGCCGTGAACCGTGAAAATCCTTGAAAAAACAGAAACAGCATCGTAGAACCTATAAGTATCAAATACGCGAACATCCAAAGAACAAACGTTTTGGCAACATGCTTGATGACCTTGCAGACGTGCATAACCACTTCTTGAAGTTGGAGAACCGTTACTATCGTCGTTATGGCAAATATGCCGGTCGGTATCGGTTGCAACCCCACCTCACGAAGTTGTTGAAACGTACCAAGAAACATTGGGCATGGATACCGCGGGATACCCTTGACGCGGTAATTATCCGTCTGCATCTTGCGTGGGAAAAGTTTTTTGATTTCAAAAAACATGGCGGTCGTAAAGTCGGCATGCCAAAGTTCAAACGCAAAGGACGCTGCCGTTCCGCAAAGTTCCAGACGGGATACAAACTTGAAAACGGACGTGTGCGTATCTCCTTCAAATCGTGGGACGAAAGCACACAGACTTTGAAGTTTGATAAACGTTGGTTTTCTTTCCACCTGCACCGCGAGTGGAAGGGGAACGTGAAATATATCCAAATCCTTCGCGACAGCGTTGGCACGTATTGGCTCTATGTCGTGACAGATGATTCCTCCAAAGAAGTCCTGCCTGCCACGGGTGAAAGTGTCGGGGCAGACTTTGGAATGAAAGACGCTTTTCTCACGCTCAACACTGGTGAGAAAATACAATCCCCACAATTCTTGAAACAGTCCTTGAAACACCTCCGAACCCTCAACAAGGCACTTTCGCGTAAAGTCAAAGGGTCGGGCAATTGGTGGCGTGCCGTCAGAGATTTGGCATGGCTCTATCGCAAAGTTGCCAACCAACGCAAAGATTGGCAGTGGAAACTTGCTACAGACCTGTGCCGAAGGTTTGATACCATCGCCACTGAGACGCTGAACCTTGAAGGCATGAAACGCCTCTGGGGACGCAAAGTCTCTGACCTTGCTTTCGGGCAATTTGTTCAGATTTTGGCGTTCAAATGTTTCAAACATAATCGCGATTACCGTAAAGTTGGACAGTGGACTGCCACAACAAAACCCTGTTCAAATTGTGGGTATCACAACAAAAATCTTTCTCTCTCGGATAGGCAGTGGACATGTCCGAATTGTGGCTCTCACCACGATAGAGATGTAAACGCTGCTATAAACATCTTACGGGCTGCTTGCGATCCCGTTGTGGAGACGATGTAAGTCGATTCTCAAGAGTCGCTGTCGTCTACGAAGCACAAGCCCTAACCTTTAGGTTATGGGTGCCTTGACTGCGAATTCGCAAGCGTTACTGATTGTCTATGAAGTCATAAGAGTATCCCGGCATATCCATTGCGCATCGGAAACCGACAGGAACGGAATTGACAGCACCGTAAGATACATGTAGTTTTGAACGTTCTCCGACATCAATCGTGTTTGCAAGGTATCCATCTCCGGGGACTTGTCCGTTTCTTCGGATAGTCTCAGCGCGCTGGCTGGCGATAAAGACACTGTGCCGAAGCCCGCCGCCTCTGACGACTTTCCAACTGGAACCGTTCTCTATCTTCCTTGTTTTTGGATCAAGAGCAAACACCAAATAGGCGTTTGTATTCCAGTCGTCCGCACACCATTCATCTACGTTGCCTATCATATCGAACAATCCGTATCCATTCCGGGTATAAGACCCGATAGGCTGTGGGTTAAACACCAGACCCATCCGCAACGGGATGCCTGACATCCATTCGCCATTGGAGTCGCGACCGCCGAAGCCGATCGCAAACGCGCCTTCAGCCGCCATGCGCCCAGTATGCCATGTTGTAACCCGACCGTTGAGTTGCGTATTTCTAACCCATTTTACGCTCGGCTGTTTCGTAGCAAGACTGGGTGGCGTATTGCCCCACGTGAACGGCATATCCACTAAGCCGCCGCGTGCTGCCTTTTCCCACTCCATTTCTGTGGGCAGGCGTTTGCCTACCCATTTTGCGTAGGCATTGGCATCCCGCCATGAGACTTGTGCAGGATCGTTAGGTGCGTATTCGTCAAATCCGTATAGTTTGTAAAGATTGCTTTCCATACGGTAGCCACTGGTCTCTACGAAAAACCTAAACTCACTAACGCTTACCTCATACTTATCCATGTAAAATCGGACGGTATACGCCTGAAACTTATGAGCAATGTGTTCTAAAGCAGGTATAACCACATCGTTGCCCATCGTGAAATTGCCTCCCGGAATCTCTGCCATCCGATAGATATTCTTCCAAAGGAAGTTCGGACAGTTCATTTCCATTGCGGGCGCAGCCATTGAAACCTCTGACGAGACTTCTAAAATCTCATCTACAGGTTCATCTGTGTCGCATCCGATAATAGCGAATACGATCATCAGTAAAATCAAAATTCTCACAATTAACTCCTTTACTACACAGGTGATCGCGGTTAATTCGGTTCAAGCGGTTGTTGCGTGCCGCTCATCATGTATATAAAGACACCACCGGTCACTGATGTATGTGTAAGCCAGACCCGCCAGTGCTTCTCCGCCGTGCATTTCTCTATCGAAACGCAAATCCCATTCATCTAAACCCACCTTTTGTTTCGCTATCTCAAGTGCATGGTCTCTGCTGTCCGCCTTGAAAGATGGTGGAGACTTATCTTGGCTCCGCATGGAGACCAGAAAACATTTGTACATGATTTTCACTTCGAGTCTTTTTTGCGGTCCTCCTTACGAAAATTAGCATGAGTTCGATTGCAATGACAAAAATTACCCAAATACTACCTTATACTATAACGTTATTTGGAGTCAAAAAGCAACAAAAAAGTGAGTGTTGGAGAAATCAGTTGCCTAATTTCGGGTCGTTGTGTTACACTTAATGCAGACTTAACTGATTGCTCGGTTTGGGTGCGGTGTATATAAAAACGCAGGAGGTATCTGATGGAAATTGTAGCACTCGGAAAAACAGGTTTAAATGTTTCACGACTCTCGATTGGCACTGGGTCAAATGGCTGGAACGGACGCTCAAATCAGACGGACTTGGGATTTGAAGCCTTACGCGATTTGCTCCTATTTTCGCACGAAAAAGGTGTGACCTTTTGGGATTCTGCCGATCAGTATGGAAGCCATCCACATGTGAAGGCAGCACTCAAAGAACTACCACGGGAAAGTGTCACGATCACGACAAAAACTACATCTCGAACGCGAGAGACCGTAGAAGCAGACGTAAAGCGATTTCTCAAAGAAATCGGGTCTGACTATGTAGATATTGTCCTACTCCACTGCCTCACACAGGTTGACTGGCCGCAACGCTATCCAGATGCGATGGAAGCACTCGCACGTTGTAAAGAACAAGGATTGATTCGCGCACATGGTGTATCTTGTCACGATTACGGGGCGTTCCAAACATCCGCGATGACAGAATGGGTCGAAGTTGTGTTGGCACGGATTAACCACGCCGGGGTTAGTATGGACGCATCGCCTGCTGATGTTATCCGAACAATGGAACAGATGGCGTTTGCTGGAAAGGGTATCTACGGTATGAAAGTTTTAGGTATGGGGAAATTGGCACAAGATGCGGAGCGCCAGCGTGAAGCAATTGAATTTGTGATGGGTCTGCCTTGTGTGCACGCTATGACCATTGGCATGACCTCGAAAAGTGAAGTGGAAGCGAATGTTGCCGTCGTCAACGAATTATCTTAAAAAGCGGTTGGCTATCGGCTAACTGACTGCCGGTAGCCATTTAAAACAAGACTTAGCTGGGTGAATTGTTAAAAAATGGAAAAATATGAGATAGTTATCGGATTAGAAATCCACGCAGAATTATGCACAGAGAGTAAGCTTTTCTGCAATTGCGCTTATACCTTTGGTGCCTCGGCAAACGACTGTACCTGTCCAATCTGCTTAGGGATGCCGGGGACACTACCTGTTGTCAACAGACGCGCTTTAGAGTTTGCGGTTCGTGCCGGTTTGGCGATGGAATGTCAAATCACGGCTTCCAGTAAGTTTGACCGCAAGAACTATTTCTATCCAGACCTACCAAAAAACTACCAAATTTCGCAATACGACATCCCGTTGTGTCAGAGTGGACAGGTAACGTTTGAATTTGAAGGTGAACCTCGTACCGTTGCACTCCGCAGAATTCATCTTGAAGAGGATGCTGGAAAATCCATTCACGCCGAAGTTACGGGTGACCCGACCCGTAGTTTTATGGATTTCAATCGCGCCGGTGTTCCTTTACTTGAAATTGTAAGCGAACCCGAACTGCATTCTCCTGACGAAGCTATTGCCTACTGCCGTGCCGTCAAGGAGATTTTAGAATATATTGATGTCAGCGATTGCAACATGGAAGAAGGAAGCCTGCGATGTGAGCCGAACCTCTCTCTCAGACCGAAAGGCAGTAAAGCGTTAGGCACGCGCACGGAAATCAAAAACAAAAACTCGTTCCAAGAGTTGATTGATGCGATGGAATATGAGGTGAAACGACAGGCACGCATCTTAGACGCGGGTGAGGAGGTCGTCCAAGAGACGCTCTTGTTTGATGCAAATACCGGCAGAACTGTGGCAATGCGTGGCAAAGAGGAGGCGGACGACTATCGCTACTTCCCTGAACCCGATCTCGTTCACGTCCAGATGGATGATGACTGGCTCACTGAGATTCAGTCAGCACTCCCTGAACTCCCCGCCGCTCGTCGAGAGCGTTTTATCGCCGACTACGACATTTCTCCTGAGAACACTGAATTTCTGACCAGTACCCGGCAACTCGCCGAATTCTTCGACGCAGCCGCACAACTCAGTGGTGAACCGGCGACTTGTGCAAACTGGATTATGGGTGATCTGACTCGACTGCTCAACACGTCAGAGATTGAGATTCAAGATTCAAAGGTCACACCCGCACATCTCAGCGAACTCATCGGGTTGATTGAAAATGCGACCATCAGCGGCAAGATCGCCAAATCTGTGCTCGACGATGCCTTTGAGACTGGCAAAATGCCGAAGGAGATTGTTGCTGAAAAAGGGTTAGCACAAATTACAGATACCTCGGAGATAGAAGCCATCGTCTTACAGGTTGTTGAGGAGAACCCCGGTCCCGCCCAAGACTATCGTGATGGCACAAAGAAAGCGATTGGGTTTCTTGTCGGGCAGGTGATGCGTGCCACTCGTGGAAAGGCGAACCCGCAACTGGTAAATCAGATCTTAACGCGGGTTTTGACAGCAGAATAGGATATCCAATAGTCTTGCCCTCGAATGGCTAAGAGGTTCAGTTGAATCAAGACGCGAAGTAAAACGAGGAGAATTTATGAAGAAATTGGCCTCCGTAAAGGAAACTCTCAAGCTTTTCCCTGACACAACGGATGAAGTTAAAAGCACAGTATTCTCTACCGAACGGGCCGTACAAGCCCCGCCCATAGACTTGCCTGATTTTCTGAAACCGAATACAAGGTTGAAGATGGATGGTCGGAAGCTCCTATCCCATCTTCCAAAAGAGTCAGTGCCTGTAGCGTTTCTTGATCCGCAGTATCGGGGTGTGCTTGACAGAATGAATTATGGCAATGAGGGAAAGAGTAGAGAGAAACGCAGATGTTCATTGATGCAAATGCCCGAAGAATTAATTGGCGAATTTATTCGGGGAATTGACAGCGTGCTTATCCCGTCTGGACATCTGTTTCTGTGGATGGATAAATTTCATCTTTGCCAAGGGTTCAAAACGTGGTTTGATAACACGCAATTAGACATTGTGGATTTGATCGTCTGGAATAAAGACAGGTTTGGCATGGGGTACCGCTCCAGACGTGTGAGTGAATATTGTGTTGTTCTACAAAAACATCCAAGAAGGGCAAAAGGGGTTTGGAAAATTCATAACATTCGCGATGTCTGGCTTGAACGTACAAAAACAAAAGAACATCCACATCAGAAACCTATCGGTTTACAGGCTGAGCTCATTGCTGCTGTTAGTAATGAAGGTGATTATGTAATTGATCCGGCTGCAGGGTCCTTTTCCGTCATGGAGGCAGCACTTTTAAAAAGTCGAAATTTCATTGGCTGTGATTTGGAGGGTTGAGATGGCAAAAATCAGGGGTAGAATTCCTAAGGAATCATCAGGTGGTTATGCGCGTATATTCGGCAATGAAGCATTGGGCGAACTTATGAGCAAAGTGCACGGAACATCTATTTCCGCCGGGAGCGAACTGGAGAGGCTTGTAACGGAAAGAGTCGAAACTATAGATGATTTGGATGCTTTTCTTCGCAAAGACATCATGCCGGACGGTGTACTTCTGGCAAAAAAGAAAGAGATTAAGAAGTGTATTGAGTTAAATGCTCAAGGATCAGAACCTGATTTTATAATTTTCAAGAGACGAGAGGGACACCAACGTTGTCACATTGTTGAGTTGAAGGATGGTCACATCTTTGATACAAAAAAAGCCGATAGTGAGCGTGAAGCCTTGCACAACTTCGCTAAACGAAATGCTGGACGACTTCCATATAGGGTTTCAACTCACTTTTGTGCCTTTAATCAAGACGACCCTGAAGTCATTTGGAGGGGATTCAAGCAGAGAATTGATATTAAAGAGGCAATGACAGGTAGGGAGTTCTGTGATCTGCTAGAAATTGATTACGATAAGATCGTGGAAATCCGTAAGCCAGATGCAGAGGACAACATTCGTTATTTCCTTGAAGAACTTCTACGTATCCCCGAAACTAAAAGCCTTATTGAGGATATCCTTTCATCCGAGGCTCATCTTGCAGAAGAACAAATTGTATTTAAGATTGATTGAAGTCTGGCGCGTTGCATTACCACAAAAATCTGAATACCCGCGATAGGACTAGCCGGAAGTGACGCGTTTGGCATCGGTACACGCCGTTTGAAGGCTTTCAGCCTATTTCTTTATCGTTTAGACAAAACACTCAATGTTTTACAGAGGAGTTTATTATGAAATTGTCGGAAAATCAAAAAGTCGTTCAGAAACTTAAGCAAATTCTAGAAGATTATCCAGGGCTAGAATATGAGGAAAATGGATCAGAAGGAATGAGCGATGCATTAATAATTAAATTATTACCTGATGTTAGATGCGATATAAGTACTGTTGGTAATATTGCCAGAAAATTAAGTGAATTTACTGGAGATGTTTATAATGCTCGATTGCGCGACAGCTCCGATGGATCTACATTAGACAATTTGAGAAGTTTTAAGTTAATTCTACAAAAACCTAATAGAAATGTCAGAATCACATATCCTGATAATAGGGATGGCAAATTAGAGGTTGACATTATACAGGGGGTGGAAATTTCACTTGAAATTGACGATACTTTATGGTGTTTTGCTGAAGGTAATGAGTTAGAAATTCATTTTAACATTTTTGCCCAACCCAACTATCGCAA
This sequence comes from Candidatus Poribacteria bacterium, assembly GCA_028820845.1. Classification (NCBI taxonomy): domain Bacteria; phylum Candidatus Poribacteria; species Candidatus Poribacteria bacterium. Next base: position 15,187 of record JAPPII010000015.1, on the reverse strand, counting down.
ATTTTTGCGGAGTCACGTTACTAAGTTTACCCGAAATTATAACAATCCGCCAGATGGCAACAATCTTTCAAACTCCGAATTTAATAAGATAGACGAGAGCACAGGTTTGAGTGACTAACCAATGGAGTTTGTAGATGCAATTAACAAGATACATGAACATGGAAAAATATAAGGATTTGTTATCTACAAAGACGTTATTTTTCCCTCACTATGATAATTTGGGAGATCCGTACGAAGGTTCCTTAGGACACGTCCCCACAGATAAATTAATCGAGAAGCAAACGGAAAGACAGAAACGAATATCTGCCATGCCGCAACAACCAAAAACAGCAGCAAGGGAGTTTTTAGAGACTTTTGAACCTTTGCTTTACCATGATTTCTTACGGGATTTTACTTTTGTGAGTTGTTGGCATCAAAGCGAGATAGAATCAATGCCAATGTGGAAAATGTATGCTGAAAAAGGCATAATGATTAAATCCGATTTATCGTCATTAAAAAACACTTTAGGAATAGATACTGAAGGCTACCAACATTCCGATATATTTCAGGAAAACCATGGTATTTATCCATCCGATGGTTACGAAGTTTTCATTGAAACGCGAAGTGTTAAATATGTTTCACGTGGAAATTATATAGAACCTGTCGGCTCAGATCGCTATTTCCATAAACAGTTAGAATATGCAGATGAGAGAGAATTGCGAGTTATCCTTCAACTTCACTTAGGACCAGAGCTGAGATCTAATTTACCATATATTTTTGATAATACTAATTTTCCTCATACAACGAAGGTGGAAAATTTAATTCTTCAAATTTGGAAAGGTATTAAGTTATCGTATGAAAAACATTCTTCGATATTGAATACAGATTTGTCTGGAGGAGGAGTGCGCTGTCCTGTAGATATTAATTCTTTGATTAAGGAAGTTGTTGTGAGCCCATTTAATAATACAGATTCTGAAGTATTAGAAGTCAAATCCTTAAATCGTGAATTTGATGTAGAAGCAGAAGTTAAAAAGTCAGTGATAGAAATCAAACCAGCGGTCACAAAATTTGGTGTGCGCCTATCCGATGAAGAAGCAATAGAACTTGAACTCTAACGCTTTGATACATTTGAAGGTAAACTCTTAAAGATGTGCACAAGGAACCTGAAATACAAGGACGAATCGTGGGACTTTCGAGACTCTGATACCAAAGAGTACACCCACTGCTTTCATGCCTACCCAGCAATGATGATTCCACAAATCGCGCGGAAACTTCTTAAGGAATACGGTACAGAGGGCGGATGGCTTCTTGACCCCTATTGTGGTACTGGCACTTCTCTGGTCGAGGCATCTCTTTTCGGCATGCACAGTGTGGGATGTGATATTAATCCACTTGTTCGCCTAATAGCCACTGCTAAGTCAACACCAATTTGTTTGTCTAATTTAGACGAAACACTGAGCAGGTTGAACGATCATCTCTTTCAGATTGAATTCCGAAAAGGCAGGATACCCGATGCCCCAGTTCCTAACATTCTGAATCTGGCGTATTGGTTTTCCGAAGAAGTTATTAAATCTCTTGCTTATCTACGAAACTGGGTTAAAGACGTAGCAGATGAGGGTGTCCGAAACTTCATACTTGTTGCTTTTTCAGAAACAGTTCGAGAGGTCTCCTATACTCGGAACGGGGAGTTTAAATTATATCGTATGCCTGCTAAGAAGCTTCAGGGCTTTAAACCCGACGTTTTTGGCATCTTTGGCAAGAAATTAAACAGAAATCGGGCAGGTTTGGCAGCGTTTCTCGAAAAACGGAAAAGCGTTGAGGCATCAGTATCCGACGCAAACACAGTGCAAGGCGAACTTCCGATGCCGCGCCCCCTCGGAGGCTATGACTTAGTGATTACATCGCCACCTTATGGGGATTCACATACCACAGTGGCGTATGGGCAATTTTCGCGTCTCTCAGCAGAATGGATAGGGTTACCCAATGCTCGCAAAGTTGACAAACTCGCAATGGGTGGGCATCATTCAAAAGAAGTATTGACAGACGCTCCAGTATCGTCTGCGATTGAGAAAATCCGTTCAGTTGACGAAAAACGAGCGTGTGAGGTATCGGCGTTTTATGTTGACCTTGAGCGTAGCATCAATTCAATAGCACAGGTACTTTCACCGCGTGCTACAGTTTGCTATGTTGTCGGAAATCGCCAGGTCAAAAATGTTATGCTGCCGACTGACGAATTTGTTGTTGATGCCTTTCGTCGATATGGGTTTGTGCATAAGGCGACTATCGTCAGAAACATACCGAACAAACGAATGCCGAAGAAAAACAGCCCTTCCAACATCGCAGGTAAAACCTCTACAACGATGCACGAAGAAAACATCGTTGTTTGTCAGAGAACAACTCGGACATGTCTGTAGGACAAATCACCCTCACATCCGTAACAAAACAATTCGGGGACACAGTAGCAGTTGACGATGTGTCACTGCAAGTAGAAGGCGGTGAGTTCTTTTCTCTGCTTGGACCGAGTGGATGCGGAAAAACAACGACATTACGCATCATAGGCGGGTTTGTGTATCCTACGACTGGGGAGGTACGTATCAACGGTGAGATAATGGCGGAAATCCCACCCTATCGCCGTCCCGTTAACACCGTTTTCCAGAACTACGCCTTATTCCCACACAAAACCGTCGCGCAGAATATCGCATTCGGGCTACAGATGCAAAAGGCTCCTAAATCAGAAACAGCGGATGCGGTTGAACGCTCGTTGGATTTGATTCAGTTACCCGGATACGGCGATCGGAAACCGAGTGAACTCTCCGGCGGCGAAAGACAACGCGTCGCACTTGCACGTGCGTTAATTAACGAACCTACCATCCTGCTCTTAGATGAACCGCTCTCAGCACTCGACTTAAAGCTCCGAAAGCAGATGCAGTTGGAACTCAAGGCGTTACAACGTAAAGTCGGCATTACGTTCGTCTACGTTACGCACGACCAAGGCGAAGCATTAGCACTGTCCGATCGAATTGCAGTGATGAACGATGGGAAAGTCCTGCAGATAGGAACACCCTCTGAAATCTACGACTCACCACAGAGTCGCTTTGTTGCAGACTTTATCGGTACTTCCAACTTTCTTGAAGGAACACTTATCAGTGAGAATGAGATCGCACTGACCACAAACCCCCCCACTAAAATCGTCTGCCTACCGACCAGCGATATTCCATTGAACACGTCTGTCACCGTCGCAGTTCGTCCAGAGCGCATCAACTTGACGACAACCCCAGCCTCTGATACCACGAATCTCTTACACGGGACAATTCAAGACGAAGGTTACCTCGGCACAACCCTACAGTACACCGTACAGACCGGCTATCCAATCCCACTTATTGCGCACCAGCAGAATACAGGCACAAAAGACACACATCATTTTCGACGCGGCGATACAGTCTATCTGCAATGGACCCCTGAAAATGCGATTGTTTTAAAAGCCGATTAGTGCTTTGTTGCAAACGCGTTTTTCAGTTTTGGCATCCACCGTGTAAACAACCCTACCGCTTTTGCATCTTGGCGTTCCGGCGAGAACATATATCTGCTTCTGTTTTTTTGGTCTTTATAAGATAACGCGTAGATACCCATAGCATTGTATCCGATAGCGACAACGCCTATGGCATTTATACCAATTGCGATAACTCCGAAGGCTGCCCCTCCTCCGATAGCCACAATACCACAAGCAGTGCCACCAACAGCAAAAATGCCAGCTGAGAGAATGCCACAGGCAACTATACCTATTGACCCCGAACCTGTTGCGACATAGCCAATGGCAATAGTGCCAGATACAATTTTGCCAATCGCCAGACGGGCGTAGGACATTGTCTCTAATGCCAATGGGATCCCGAATCCTGAGCAAATCAGGATTCCCCAAGTTACGCCGAACGTTACCAAATAGATCCGAAGCGTCTTTTTGAACGTTTCAGTTCTGAAAGTTTCTTTCATGCCATTTCTCCCATTGACGTGTTGAGACAACACGATAGAACTAACCGTCAGACAGCGGCAGCTTGACTTTTCCGTTATCTCGTTGTTGCGAGGTTAAAAAGCCGATAATAATCTGAACGACCTTGTATCCTTCACTGCCGGGCGAGACGGGTTCTCCACCTTCTGTAATCAGACCTACCAGCTCTCGTGGTCCAGCAGGGATACCAAAAATGTCCCATGTCGGTGCCTCGATCGTCTCAACAACATCGTCTTGATGGAGTGTTGCCCCTCGGTCACTGATAAGAATATAACCGTTGTTGCCAACAATCTCCACACGGAACCCAGAGAGGGTTGTCTTTGGACCGCCAGCATAATAGCCCCGCACGCCGTTCGCAAAATGGATATAACCGTGTGCAGACGGTTCCGTTGCCGGGACGTGTCCACCATCGCCTTTATACTCGTTGTAGTCTTCGTAGCCGTCCTCTAACTCAGCAGAAACCCATTCGGGTTCTGAATCAGCGAAATAGCAGATAGCATCGACGAGATGGGTCCCGTTGCGGAAGAGCATGGCACGACCACCACTCAACGTACCAATAACATACTGAACATCCCCGATACGACCACCACCCACAATGACTTCTTTCGTGTGCCGCCACAGCGGCTGCCACCGGCGGGTATGATCGATCGACAGGATAGTGCCGTTGCGCTCTGTTGCTTCCATCATCCTGTCTGCATCTGCGATACTTGTCGCCATCGGTTTTTCACAGAAGATGCCTTTCACGCCAGCGTTTGCGGCATCAACGACCAGATCGGCGTGTCGATGGTCAGAGGTCGCTACTGTTACGATGTCTAAATTCTCAGCGGCGAGCATCTCTTGATGGTTGGTATACAGAGAGATGTTGTCCCAGGTGTCCTGATATTTTTCCTTGAAAGCATCCAATGTGCTTTGAACGAAGTCACAGCCAGCGGCTAATTCAACGTTTGGCATATCCACTAAACCCGATACATGTGTTGTGCCGATACCACTACAACCGATGACCCCTACGCGTAATTTTGCCATTTTCGTGTCCTCCTCTATTCTTTACCTCAAGTTCCTATTTCACCACGGCAAGGATTATATCCTGTGTCGAATTGAAAGTCAATTTGTTTTCGTGTGTTTTGGCTTGCAAGCTGCGCCAGAAGTTTGATAAACTATATAACCCAGGTTGCTACTAACAGATTTTGAGCATTTCAGAAAGCTTTTTCGTCTTTTTCCTCACCCCAGCGGGGTGATATGTCTATAGAAAGGCGTATTTAAGCGAATTGCACTCCCGGGGAATGCCATGCGGCATTCATACCGTTGATTTCGGAGTGCTATGTGTATAAAAACTTGGGTTATATAGACAAAGGAATCAACTTTTTAGATGAAGAGGTAAAAAATTATGGTTAGAATAATTGCTAATCCCGGAATTCTTGGTGGAAAGCCGATCGTTGAGGGCACCCGTCTCAGCGTTGAACATATATTAGGTTTATTGGCAAGCGGCATGTCAAATCAAGAGATCATAGCGGACTATCCGCTTTTAACGGAAGAAAGCATTCGAGCCGTGCTCGGTTATGCGGCAAAAGCCCTCCGCAATGAAATTTTTATTGATGTTGTCTCAGACCGGGATGGAGATTCTTAGCAATGCTCCCACCACTTGTTGCTGATGTCAACATTGCTTCTCGGGTTGTTCGATATAAGGCGTTGAATCCATCGGAAACAACAGATATTTTGGAATCCTATAATTTCATAGTCCAAATTAATTTTACCGCAAAATTTGCGTCGTTTGGCTGAACCATCGGAAAAATTTCTGAATCCGTCCAGGGCGAGAGACCCGAATTTCGGAAATGTCGGGCAGAACTATTGTTATAGATTTCCACACCCCATCAGTATAGTCTGGATTATCTTGGTGGAATGCAATCTCTTTTGCTTCAGGAATTGGTTCACCATCAAGTAGCATGCCTTCAACGTGGCATTGGATAGCTTCGGCGGCTTGATTTTGTGCGTCCTCCAATGTATCTCCAGCCGTTATACAGCCGGGTAGATCTGGAACGATTACACAGTAATCACTATCTGAGTCTTTGTGAATCACAATAGGGTAATGCCTATACATAGAACGCCTCGTGTGCTTTTCTTTCTTTTTCTCCAATTTGGATCCCAACCATTCCATCCTGCTTGTCTACAAATACTTAGCAAAGTCTGTTTCCGTAGGTCTTTCTTGGGATGAGGAACAGTTACTCTACCAGGCTTGTTAGGGTGTTTGTAGTGGTGATGACTCCCAACAACATGAACTAATACCAATTCTAATTGATAATTCCTCTTAAAAGGTTGGCTATTTTTCAGCACTGCTCGGTGCGGTTAGAAACCGCACCTACCGGGTGTGACGTGAGTGGGTTCGGTTAATGCGAGATAAACTTTTAGAAATGGTATAACATCCACTTTTCTTTCCTTAATCTTTTTACGACCTCGCGACTTGAGATTGCCATATTCCAAATTAACTTATCGAAAAAATGCCAGAAAATGCCTTAATATCCATCCGTATACCAAAAAACGTGATGAGACTTCATGTCTTGCGTCAAAGGTTTAGGTTGGTTGTGTAATAGATCGGGAATTGACTTGAATGCATCCGAAAGGACGGTTGACTGATTGATACGATACATCGTACTCCCGCGTTCTTCAATCGTTGATGCGTTAAAGCCATCGGCAATTGGGGCAGGATAGACAACCTCAAACGATTCTGTATCCATCTGTGCTATGACATTAGAAAGCATACTTTCAAAGAGTTCTTTGCCTTTGTCTTTTTCAAAAGATGGCTCTGAAGCAATAAACTCCTCAACATTCAGTTCGTTGTCATCCTGGTAGAGGGAAATATAGCCTTCAATGTTCCCATCGCGTTCGGCAACCCAAGCGTTCGGAGACTCCGTCCGCACCCACTCTGTCCAATAAGTCAATTCATCTCTGACAAAGGTCCCGTTAAATTTTCGTGCGTATCCATCATAGAGTTCAGCAATCCATTTGACTTCAGCCTCATCATCGAAATTGACCCGGCGGACTTCCCATTTCGACCGCTTTTCAGCACTGAAAGGTTGTCTCGCGTGATAGCGCGGCACTTTTTCCCATCCTTCAATCGAATAGATGCGTTGGCTTCCGTGGAGCGAAGACATAGCAATCTCACGATCTTCCATGAATCTGATAGCGTCTTTAAGGAGCTGTGTAGCGAGTCCGCGTCGTTGATATTCTGGACGCGTGCTGACCTCTCCAATGCCACCGACAGTTATGGGTTCGCCGTGCAAAAACATCTTCCGAAGAAAGACGCGAACTGTGCTGACAATAGTCCCCTTGTCGAGGGCAATTCGGATGCCTTCAGCGTCCCGCCACGGGTCGTTGTGCCAGTGATTTGAAAAGTATTTGCGACCCCCTGTAAAGACAGATGTAACATGGTCCAACCACGTCTCTAATTCATCAGGATAAAGCGCACGAAATTCCATTTTTTAATTATTCCTTGCGGTTCGATCAGCAGGATTGGTTAAACAAAAATACCCGCCGTAGATCCGCCTGCGCCGATGTTGCAGGCTACGATTCTGGTTTTATCCATTTAAAACTTTATAGTTAGTTCACCGATAAACTGCCGGGCTTCGTTGCGACTTCCAAAGACTTCATAGAGGTCCCCGGAAACATCATAAAATCGGCGGACAAAATTCCGACTCGTTTCGGCAGGATTCAAATCCGCATACCGCAGCCATAGGTTTCCGCGTGACCATATATCCCAATTCAGTTCAATCACTGTAGAACTTGCATCGCCAGTGTCCTCTCTGTGCTGTCTATTGAGTTCAGGAAAGAGTGCGTCCTGTGTCAAGTCAGACGTACCGTCAATACGTCCAACAGACAGATTTAGTTCCTTATAGCGATACGGATTTGGGTTGGTGATAAACTTCAGATTCGCTGCGAATGCGTTTTCTAATGCCTGTGTCTCGAAATCGTAACTGTCCTCTACCTTCGCCGGCGTGACATAGCGTTCATCTTGCTCGCCATAGGTGAGTTCATCAAGGAAGGTCAGCTGCCACCGTTCAGAGAGGCTGTACGTCCATCCAAACATATTTTTCAGTTCTAATTGGCTGAGTTCATCTTGGACATCTGTTGAAAAGTCGATATCTTCATAGTCTTCCAAATAATTGTTGTTTAGGATTGCAGCGCGAGTGGTGTAAAACCCGTTCATGTGGGAAGGTCTTACAGTAAAGCCTGTAACCGAATATTGCGCAATCGTAAAATCGCTGGCATCTCGCAAATAGAGATACCCAGAGCTATCGAGGTCTAAGAAGGTCTGATCGTGTTTTTCTTCGCTGAGTTGATCGGTTTCGTAGATGATGCGTCCCAAGTACCGTCCATTATTGTCAAACTTCTGAATACGTGAGATGACGTTATGGAAGAGCGTAAGACGAATGTCTGCCCGCTTGAGTTCTTCAGCGAGTTCTGCCTTGCCTTCCTCATCAGTTTCGTCAGCATAGTAACGGTTGTATTCTGCCTCTTCCAGCAATCGTACGCGTCGATTCAGGGCAGCGGTATCGGCAGCAGCCGCGGGACTCTGGGCAAAGGGTCCGTATTGTGGACGGGTCGCATTCGCGATTGTGTCGGCGAGTTCGGCTTGCCCCGGTGTAATCTCCGTCAGCTGCGTCAGTGTCGGGGAGAGCGCGATGATCTCTGGAAGTCCACCTATCTTTCTGCGGAATTGGCTGGCATCTTTAACTAAAATCTCACCCGTAGGCAGCGTGACAAGTGCCATCGGTTTCGTGAATTCTCCATTTCCACGTCCTTTTCTACCGAAACTACGGACAAATTTGCCCGCTGCATCAAATTTCACAATCCGATGGTTCCCAGTATCTGCGATGAGGACATTTCCGCGTGCGTCAATCGCGATGTCTGAAGCATCCATATCGAATTCGCCGTCCCCCGAACCGTACCTACCGAAAGCAAGCAAATTCTCTCCATCAGCACCAAACTTGTAGATGCGTCCGCGTTCTGCGTCCAAAACGTAGAGTTCATTTTCGGCATTGAGGGCAACACGAAGGGCTCTGTTATAACCTTTAGGTTGAATCGCGAAAGCAGTTTTCCCTTCTTCGTCAATGATGAGGCTTACCGGTAGGACGACTTTTGGACGGACATCCACCGGATCAACAAAGTAAGTGTCTAACAACTCACCTGTTGCGCTGAATTTATGGACACACGGCGCGAACATATAGACTTTCGGATCCGTGCTTTCAGCGATGTGATGCACAGTCTCATCGGCAACGTAGATGTTCCCGGTGTTATCCACAGCGAGATGTCCGGGTTTACGCAAAATATTGTCGGGAGACGTAGGAACTTCCGGGAATTGAAGTAAAAATTCTCCGGTTGCTGATAGTTTCTGGATAAGCCGATTCTCGGTGTCGCTGACGTAAATGTGTTGTCGGTCAAAGGCGAGATGAATAGCCTTGCTGAACCGTCCTTGTGTTGTTCCTTTACCGGCGAATTCGCGTTCTAATTGGATAAAGTCTACGGGAAAAGCCAGATTCAATCCGAGGCATAGCAGACAGAGGGTGGATAAAAATGGTAAGATAACAAGGTGTTTTTTCATGGATGTGTTCCGTTCTTTGTATTTAACGTGAGAAAATTGTGTAGGTCTTAGTATATCAGGCCTTACGCAAATTGCGTAAAAAAGCAATATATTTTACCGAAAAAGGCGTTATTTCAGTGACTTAACCCCCTAAAAAATCAACGGTATGAATGCCTTATGGCATTCCCCGCCCCTTATCAGGGGGACTTTAAGAGGAGATGCGTAAGTCCTATATATGATACGCGGTATTTGTCTTAGTGTCAAGGCAAAACGTTTCTAACTGCTATTGGCTAACGGCTAATGGCTATTGGCTAATCCGGCAAAATACGATATCCTGTGCTGATCCCCGTAACCATTCCGATGATTGCCCAGAGGCCAGCGCACGTCATCTCTCCGATGACGAGTCCGAGGAAGACCGGTCTCGCGCTCCGATACGCTTTCAGTCCACCGTATTTCACAATACTAAACTTCAGACCCCAACCCAAAAATATTGAGAACCAAAGTTTAAACGTCGCCCAGGAACTCAGCATTGTATAACCGAGTGGATGTAGGGGCCACCACACAAAAGTCTGGCGCATCCACATTAAAAAGACTGTGAAACCGCTGCCGACCAGTATAAATGTAGTGTTTGTCCAGTTCGTGCTCGTCTTCGGACTTGTAAGTAAGCCTTCAAGTTGTCGCATGAACCAACTACCTCCGGTATAAGGCGCGCCGTGTGCGTAGCTAATCTTGATTGCCGAGTAATAGGAGACAGCAAGTCCAATCACCATCGCAACCGCCATCGCAAGGAGCAGCTGCCGCCGTTTGACGCGGGCATCGTCTGCCGCTTTCAATCCGTTCATGATGTTAGGCATCATAAACTCACGGAGATCCAGCGTCATACAGACCGGATGCATCATCATTGAGGTCACCGTAGACGGATGGATTTTTGAAGTGCCGAGCGTCGTGAGGAAGAAACTCTGTGGTGAAAATGACGGATTAATGAACGGAATACCCCCGTTAATCACCTGCCACGTCAACACGACATACATTGCAAGCAGAAACAAGACGAAACCGAACGCGAATAAGATGGTCATACCCATCAAATGGTTGAAGAATACGAGGACACAGATACCGCCAAGCAGCCCAAAAATTGTAACGCTATGCGGGAGTGCTTCATCGGACGGACGGAACTGGAGCATGTTTTTAATGTGGTGCCGCATCTTCCAGAGCGCAATAGCGATAAACGCCAGGCACGCACCCGCCTCTTGTGCCGCACTGAATGACTTACCCGTCCACTGAACCCCGGGGCCCGAAGTGAGTTGGAACCCCATCATTACACCCAAGAGGCATTGCAGCTTGTAAAAGATGAAGAAGAACCAGATGCTAAACGACACCTCCAGCGTCAAAAGGTAGCTAAACCCGACCATCGACCAAAAAATAACAATCTGGAATGGACGGAGGGCATTCCAAGGACGTTCGACGAGATACGGATTGAGCCAAAAATCGCGTGGGATATGTGGCATGGCAGGAAAGAACGTATGTAAACCGTTCATTGTGTGCAAGAAGACTGGAAACGCAAATCCGAACCAGAGCGCACTGTTCTTAAAAATCGGACCGAGACTCCCGCTACCTTGTGCTGCCATTTCTACTGGCAACTTAACCAGCGGAAACGCACAACGTTCGTACTCTACCCACTGCTTACGGAGTAGTACGGAGAGACAGATCATCACGAAATAGGCAACGAGAACGTAGGCACTCCACGTTAGGATCGGGGTTATCCATGCACCCCACGGCACGGATTCACCTGCGAACAGCCCTTCAAAGAAGGAACGTGCTGCAGTTTCATCTTGCACAACTCGCCAGTGTGGAATATAGTGGTGAAATAAGGATTCCCAGTCGTTTTCCGGGGTTGCAAGGTACTGATACGCCACCATCGGGCTGAGCGCATAACGCATCATCCCTGAAGACGGAATACCTGCTGGCGCGAGCATAATACACCAGATTGTGACGAGTTCGCCGGGTGAAAAAGCCGAGGCGGGATGCACCCGTTTCAGGAGAACGTTAATACCTAACACAAAAATCGTCAGGACAAAGAACGGGGCGACGGGAAAGTGTCCACCGGCAAGAAAGATGTTACGGATAACGTAATCGTTATAGGGCGCGAGGAGGCATTCGGTAGTAGCACACACCAAACCGATGAGCACTGCGCGCCATGTCAAACTATCCGGTGTTTTTTGTTGAATCAAGCGTTTTTACCGCCTCACTTCTTTTTTTTATTTTTCCAGTGGTGTTAGTATATCACGTTCTCAAAATATTTACACACCCTTGACAAATTTTTTCAGATGTGTTTAAATATACTTTCAATCAGGAGGAACAGATGGTGACTCGAGAAGATATTCAGACGATGGCTGATGACATCGTGCGCGAATTTGAACCGCTGCAAGTAATCCTTTTCGGCTCTTATGCCTATGGCACGCCGACAGCAGACTCGGACGTGGATCTGCTCGTGGTGATGGATATTCCGAAATCAGAATTTAGCGAAAAAGCAATAGAAATCCGGCAGCGTATCCCATACCGTTTTGGCTTAGACCTTTTGGTACGTTCACCCGAAGAAATCGCGTCCCGCATTTCATATAACGATTGGTTCCTCCGCGAGATCACAGAAAAAGGTGAGTGCCTGCATACATCCGAAAGGTATCACGATTTTGAAGCACTGCAAAAGACACCGCGTTCGGTCAAAAAGGAAAGGGATTGCATGAATCCATTGGTGCTGGAGTGGATAGAGAAGGCTGAAGAAGATTATAATTCGGCGAAATGGCTGCAACAAGCTCCGGAGCCTGTACATAATTCTATCTGTTTCCACGCACAACAGTGTATTGAGAAATATCTCAAGGCATGGCTTCAAGAGGCAAACGTTCCTGTGCCAAGAACGCACGATCTTGAAGAACTGCTGATGTTGATTGTGCTAACACTACCGGCTTGGGAGCAGTGGCAATCGGATTTTAAGATAATCACCGAGTATGCAGTAGACTCCCGTTATCCGGGTGATTCCGCAACGGCTGATAAGGCGCAACACGCGATGCGCATCTGTTCTGAAGTGCAGCAGGCTGTTCGAGACTCGCTGCGGCTGCCGCCGCATATAAAATAAATCATCCAATGAAATTTTCAATTATGAGGCATCTCAACACAGCAAAATTCATTTCTAATAGCATACTACCCTTATATACTATTATCCTATTATCGCTTCGTAACTCACCCCTTCCGCTCCACCCTCCCCTCCCCCCCTCCCACTTTATATCAGTTAAGTGTTTGGCTTCATGCGTCCATCGAAGCATTAAACGGAAATTCCAATTCGGGGTTTTCTGTTTTGATTTTAACCTTTAATCTATCTTTGTGCCCGCAAGTAGCCTGTCTGAGACAGGTGTGCTGCGGGCTATTTTTTTGTTTGAGCAGATATTGTTGTTTGTCTCTCGGTAATAAACAGGCAATGAATTGCCCTACTACAAACAGGATCACCTATAAACTCAATATTGAATGTGAGGGTAGGTTCGTAGTAGTGCGATTTATCGCACGTTTCGGGATTAGAAATCCCGCCTACAATCAAGGAGCAAAAAGATGACTGAAATGACGGAACAGGAAATGTTAGCAGCGCAAAAACGGGCAGATGCCGTTGTGGATAAGGTGAGAGGCTTGGTTGACCTTGAAAATCGAGTCCTTGAAGCGCGGGCAGTTGCGGATGACTCGACTGCCGACTCGAACGGGCTAAAAGACTTGGAGGCGCAATTGGAACGGCGTGTTGCGGAACTGAACGAAATCGCAAACGAACTTCAGTGGGCAACGCCGTGCTTCAGGGCTTACGTGCTGCCCCAAATTAGCGAGGTTATGGGCAAACAAACCTCTTTCCGTTCGGAAGAGCGGAAGGATCTTGAAAACGTCATTGCTGCGCTAACAGCCGAAGAAGATAGCGAATTCTCCGAGGCATTAGCCGCAGACATTATCGCCCGTCTCCGATCAAATATTGAGAAGAGTTTTGGTGCGTAGGCGGCGACAATTTTTGTGGGTGCCTCCTTTGGGGAGGTACTCACGTTATCCACTATCATCATCGTTTTCCAGGTAAGTCTTAAGCGTCCGCCGATCTATCCCTAACGTTTCTGCGGTCTGTGTATAGTTCCCATATTTCTCGAACCGCTGCTGGGCGACCGCTGTCAGAATTTGCTGGCGATCCTTGCCTGCGATATCAATCGTATCTTGGAGGCTCCCCAAGCATTCCCCCAACTTAAAGGAGGCTTCACGAATAACGCTATTCTGCGTCTGCGCTGGCAGCCGCTGCCAGACGTTAACCGGTATACCCCCGAAAATCGAGATGAACTCTACCACAGAGAGTCGCTCCAGAATCTTACGCACCTCTATAGGCAGTGTGCTTTGGACGTTTTGCTGACCACTTTCCGAGCTTGCTGTCTTTGTTGACGGTGAGGTGAGGGCAATATCCGCGGGTATATCTCCAACACCTAATTCCTCTGTTTGTGTGGTGAGAATCGCTCTGTTAATGACATTCTTGAGTTGCCGGATATTTCCCTGCCACGCAGCTGCTTCGAGATAGTAGAGGGCTGCTGATGTAATCCCGGTAACCCGTTTCTGATGTGCCGCGCTAAGTTCCGAAATAAAAGCGTGTACCAGGGGTGCAATATCTTCTCGCCGCTCGCGTAGGGGTGGGATGTGGATATGAAAACTGTTGAGTCGATAGTAGAGGTCCTGCCTGAACGTCCCGTTTTTGACCGCTGCCCTGAGGTCTCTGTTCGTTGCTGCGATAATTCGGACATCCACCTTGACGTTTTTATTCCCGCCGATTCGTGTAAACGGCTGGTGTTCTAAAACGCGCAGGAGCATCGCCTGCACGCCAAAAAACATTTCACCGATCTCATCAAGGAAAAGCGTGCCACCGTCCGCCTGTTCAAACATACCGGCTCGCTGTGCTGTCGCCCCCGTGAAGGCACCTTTCTCGTGTCCAAAGAGTTCGCTCTGTAGCAGTCCGTTTTCAGGAAACGCGCTGCAGTTGACAACTTTGAAAGGGTAACGGCTTCGCGAGTTTGTGCGATGGATGTCCTTCGCGATAATCTCTTTTCCGACCCCCGTTTCCCCCGTAATCAGCACCGTCGCTTTTGTCGGTGCCGCCTGCTGCACCTGTTGATAAATCTGTTGCATCTGTGGTGATTGCAAGGCGATGGGTTGTGATCCGTTCTGCATAGGTTGTTCCCTTAAACGCTTTATCAGCAAGGTTCTCTGTTGTTTGCCGTGCGATAGATGTGTATCTTTCGTAAGTGTCGCGTCCGCATTAAGAAATGATACTGCAAAACGCGCTTTTATGCAAATAAAAAACACAATGCCACAATGCGGTTATTTGTCTTAAGCAATTTTTGCACATAGACAATTTTTGTCTATACAATTTTTGCGCATATCATCTTGTATAGAGTAGGATTTACGCAATTTTGGGGGCAGGCTACTTTGTGAGAGGGAGACCCCTCAGAGACACAAGCGTTTCGGATGCACAACCTAACAGGTTATGCTACAAAAGAGCATTCTGCGAATCCTATATATAGGAGGGTTTTCGGTAAAATAATGAAAGGATAATAGAGGGACCCAATCTCCCTCTT